>JAUIKP010000172.1 GCA_030430725.1 Nitrospiria bacterium | reverse complement strand
CCGCTGGCGGCATTTTTCAACACTTCCAGTGATGGGTGGAGAAATGATGCGCCATGGGGGCTAAGCCACGATTCGTCATTTATGCACATAATGCGACCTACGATAAGCTCCATCAGGTGGCGACGCTAGGATTAACGGCTTCCGCGATGGGGAAGGACGTGATGGTGGTGCTGTTGTTCTGGACTATCAAAAAGTTGGCTGAAGGCCGAATCAATGAATTGGATTTTCCGCCGGAATATGCCGCCCAAGCCCCCGAAGTGGCCCGATTGATCCGTGAACGCAAAGTTCCCCTCATTTCGGACATGTTCGAGGAAGCCCGTCAGGTCGGCCAGTTCAAATTAGTAGCCTGTAGTGCGGGACTTGAATATATGGGAGTCGATGCCAAAGCGGTTACTCAAGGGGTCGATGAAGTAATGGGCTTGCCTGCAATTATTTCTGCCTGTTCCGGTGCGGAAACCACTCTATTTATCTAATTCTCCGGTGTTTCCTCTGACTAGTATGAGGCCCTTCGTCTCACTTGGCCTTACTTTATGTCTTGCGGTATTGTGTTTGGGAATGGCAATTCCGATCCTGGCGAAGGATTTGTCGACCTGCCCACCGAAGGTTTGGGAACATTTCCCCTCCAATGTCTGGGTGAAAATCCACACATGCGGTCAAGTACCACAAAAAGTATTTCATGGGGCGGCTACTTTGGCGGATCATCGAGGGGAGGTATTTTTTTTCGGGGCAGATACCCATGACCTGGATTATGACAATAGTGTCACCCGACTAAATTTAGGTAACCTGGAGTGGACTAAAGATTACGAGCCTGATCCAATTGAAACGTATGAGGTGACCCAAGAAGGATATCCGATCACCAAGACAGGAAGGCCCTGGGCAATGCATGCCTTTGATACTTGGGATTACCATCCACCTACACAAACCATTATTTTCGTAGGATTTCCCAGCCATGCTCATAAAGCCAAACAAATCCTGAGACAAAAGGGGGTTGATCTTCAAAAACTCAAATCGGCTACATGGATTTATTCCCCCCAAAATCGTAAATGGAGCATTTTGGATATTTCAACACCTTTTCTATTTGCTCAGGGTTTAGTTTGGAATCCAAGCCTCGGTCAATTTATTGGGCATAATGGGGAAAAAACCTATCATTTCTCTTTTTCCGAAAATTTATGGACCACCATTCACGCTTCATCAGTTTTAGGGTGGCATCGTCGACTGGTACATGAAGCAGGGGAAAACAGAATCTTGTCGCTTGGGATCAATTCGGGAGCCAGTGATCTTTGGGCCTATTCCCCGCAGGCTAAGAGATGGGAACAGGTTCAAGTTGACAATCCTCCCCTTCCGGCGAATGGGGCTGCAATGGCTTATGATTCCAGTCATCAGGTTCTTCTTTATTTAGCTAATGACCATGAAGATGCGTATAGCAATCCAAGTGGAAAAAGTATTACCTTTCTCTTTTTTAGTTCCACTCGAAGTTGGAAAAGATTGAATATTCCCAGCCCTCCCCTGTTTGGAATGAACTATCTAACGCAGTTTGATCCGATCAGGGAGGTCTTTCTTCACTTTGAACAGTCCTCTCTCAAAGATCAGTCACTCGCTGTTTGGGCCTTTAAATTTTCAAAATAACCAAATGAGAAGACCAAAGGCCTGACGATTTTTCTCCGTAAATCTCCACAAGTTCTGAACACTGGAGTATCCTCTTATGATTTGAAAGTCCTGGGTTTTCAGTCTTGTATCTGTTGTCCTAAAATTTTGTTCACTAAAGTACAGGTTTGGAACAAAGAAACTTAATTCCTCAATACTTGATTCTTGACAAAACTTAAGATCGGGTGCTAGGTCCTTGAGGTGGTTCCTGTCATGAATAAAATCGACATCCCTGGCAAAGCGGCGTCCACATGGACAGGTCCGGCTCGGGAGCAGGCCGTCCAGCGAATGTTCACGGCCATTGCCAAATTTTATGATCTGAATAACTCTCTCCTGAGTTTTGGTCTGCACCATTCCTGGAAACGCAAGGCGATTTCCTACATTCCTGACATCCCTGGGACACGAGCCTTAGATTTGGGTGCGGGAACGTGCGATCTTGCTATCTTAGTGGATCAACACCTCCGCTATACAAGCCAAATATTTGCAGCGGATTTGAATTTAGCCATGTTGCGAGTGGGACAGGATAAAGTCAGGTCCCAGAAGCTGGCCAACCGAATTACCTGTTTGCAGATGAATGCCGAGCATCTCACCTTTCCCCCCGCCACATTTGATACGGTAACGGCCGGATTTTGTATTCGCAATGTCGGAAACCTTCCCCAAACTCTCTCGGAAATCTGCCGGGTTTTGCGTCCGGGGGGGCGCTTCGTGTGCTTGGAATTTTCCCGTCCTGTTTCAGCCGGGCTGCGCAAGCTATACGACTGGTACTCCTTTCATGTGCTCCCTTGGATTGGCACCAAGGTGGCTCGCGATGGTACGGGGGTGTATGAATATTTACCGGCGTCAATACGCAATTTCCCAGATCAAAACCGGCTAGCCCAATTACTCAAGGAAGCCGGGTTTCAATCAGTGGACTATCACAATCTGACCGGTGGGATTGTCGCCATTCATGTGGCGGTGAAATAGCTCGATGAACTCCGTCCTCTACGTATTTCTCCCTTGTAAAAAGGTCTATCCCACCGGGATTACCTACCTGGCTGACTTCATCCACCGGCGTCGGCCGGATGTGCGTCAGCAGATTCTGGATCTCTCCTTATTTCCCCCCGATCAACGTCAAGCACAATTACGGGAAGTGACCAAGGCTTTTCAGCCGGAATTGATTTGTTTTTCATGGCGGGATATCCAAATATTTTCTCCGCATGAAGGCGATGCCTCGCTCGAGCATGCGTTTAATTTTTATTATGCGAGCAATCCACTGAAGCGAGTGGTGGCCTCCTTCCAAGGCCTGCAGAACCTGTATCGCTATTACACGGATATCCGGAGTAATCTTTCCTATCCCTGGCTGATTCAGAAGGAATTTCCCTCAATCGGGATGATGATCGGCGGCGGAGCCTTCACGGCCTTTGCGGATCAGCTTATTGAAAAATTACCGGAAGGCATCATGGGTATTTTGGGAGAAGGGGAGGACGCGATTCTCAAAGTCCTGAACGGCGAGCCTCTTGGTGAGGAACGGTTCATCATCAAAGAGCAGGGAAAGATCACCAAGGGCACCAAAAATACCCCGGCACTGTTGGATGCGCTCTCCGTGGATATTCCTTATCTCACGTCAATCTTTCCACAATACCGTGAATATATCGGCGAATGTATCGGTGTGCAGAGCAAACGCGGATGCCCGTATGATTGCGCTTTTTGTCTCTATCCCTATATTGAAGGCAAACGGGTCCGCTATCGCCCGGCCGAGAATGTGGTGAAGGACATTGCTCAGTATTACCATCAATGGGGAGCCAGACGGTTTTGGTTTACCGACGCGCAGTTCATCACCGGCAAAGATGCCTACCCCCAATGTATGGAAATCCTGGAACGGATCATTTCTCAACAATTGCATATTGAATGGTCGGGATACGTCCGAACCTCCCTGATTAATCCAACCTTGGCCAAGCTGATGGTGCAATCCGGAGTGGGAGATTTGGAGGTCGCCATCACAGCAGGCTCGCAAAAGGTTTTGAACAGCATGCATATGGGCTTCAAGCTTGAACATTTATATGACGGATGCCGGTATCTCAAGGAAGCGGGATTCAACGGGCGGGTTATCCTCAATTATTCCCTGAATTCCCCGGACGAAACAGAAGAGACTCTCCTCCAAAGTATCGAGTCGTACAAAATAGTGGCCTCGATATTGGGAGAAGACCGGGTGTTTCCCTTGATGTTTTTCCTGGGAATCCAGCCTAATACGGATTTGGAGCAACGATTATTGTCTGAAGGGTATTTATCCAGGGGCTACAACCCGCTCAGCTTGACACCCTGGAATGTTAAAAAGATGCTGTATAATCCGGCACCGCTAAATAAGATTATCGCCAAGGCTTGTCTGGCGGCCTGGGGCCGAAAGCATGGGTCGCAAGATCCCCGCCCCTGGTCTGGCAGCTTGAGCCAGAGCGCCACGCAGCAACAGGGACACACCTATGCGGACACAAGCCTATCGAAAGGATTTGAGACCAATTCCGGGCGTGATGCCCTGCTCACGCTGGAAGAAATCCTCCGTTCCCGCCGCCCATCTGATTCCCAGCCGCTCTCTCCGTCCCCAGAACCCAATCCCTCTCGTTGATTCTTCTGGGTCTGTTGAAAAAAGCCGCCAGCGGCGTTCTCGCCATTTTCCCGTGCTCACGTACTAAGTGTAGGCTCCGCGCGTAAAATCGGCTGCGGCCTTGCTGGACGGACTTTTTTGAATCGACCCGAAGCCTTTGATGAGTAATCTAATCCTGAGCAAATTTACTTTTGATCATCCTTATTATTCAACACTCCCTTTCTGTAAATTTGTGGAGTGCGAAACCGACAGGCCTGCAGAAAGATTAGGTTAGATCCCCAATCTTCATGGACGATTACGTGTAGAATAGAGTCTGTTACAAACAGAGAGGGGAGGTATTCCCTATCAAATGGATACCCACGGAATACGTGGAAACGTTCTGAGGGTCTAGGGTTTACCCTTTGATCGTAAATTCCATGGTGCCGATAACGTTGACGGCATGCAGCGCTTGGCCTGGAGAACCGTAAAAAATCTTGACCTGATACTTCCCCGGTTTCCATCCCTCTGCCGGCTTTGAAATAAGAAAGTATCCGGATCGCTGATTCATTTCCAGTTCGATCACGTCTTGTCCGACGGGCGTATTCGACGTCACTTGCCCATCCTTCATTTGAAACCACGCAGCCGCGAATTGGCCGGGGGCGTCTAAGGGTTGTGCCTCGAAAACGATGTAAAACTGCTGGGTGTCCAAGGGGAATTCCGAAACGCCTGGGTTAACGGGCTCAACATACGCATCTCCCGTAGTCATCCATCCTGGCCGTCCAAGGGAATCCCAAGGTGTGTCGTATTCGGTAGCCATGGTAATCCACGTAAAGACGCCCTGTGGGCGTTTCCAGTTAACCTGGTCAAACGCCATGTTTTTCATCGTATCGTCTTTATTGGGTGCCAGGGTCGAGCTGCCAAATGGATCGTCGGCCCAACTCATGCTGCTGAGCAGGCTAACGAGGATAAGGGCCACAGCAGAAGGAAAGGAGTAAGAACCCCGCACGGTCTTGCGAAACAATTTCCTACAAAAACTTTGTACAGTTTGCATTGTCCACCTCCTGGTGGAAAGTCTTTTTATACCTGATCCCTCTATCTCATTTTACAATACTTGACCCACAAGTCTTACGCAATCAGGCGAGAAAAATGACCGGGAAAAAATAATGAGAAAGTGGAAAGAACGATCACGGGAGAGGAGCAGGCACTCGTGAACCTTCGATCCCTTGCCGGCGACTATCGACAATTCTATCGGCCACCTCGGCAATGTGCTTTTCTAGGATGAGACGGAGGTGGCTGCCAGGCCGATAGTCCGCGGGAGCCATGAAATGGACACGGTCCGCGTGGAAGGTAAGCTGATAACATTTTTCAAAGGACCGACGGGTCTGATCATCCGGATTATAGACCGCCAAGGCGAACCCGCCATTCTTCTTCATGACGGTAAAACAGGGGACATCTGTGGGTCCATCGCCTACATAGATCATTTGTCGGAACGGCACCCGACGGCTTTCCTCAGGCATATGATCGTTCACATCTTCTTTTAAATCCGTCAATCCTTTGTTGACCCGAAACAGGAATTGGGTTTTCTGTGTGTGGCTAATGGTGCGTTTGGGGAAACTAATGTGCCCGTCTTCCTCGTCGAACTCACAGCCAAAAATGGCTCGGACCTGGCTGGCGATCACGCTTCCCTCCAAAATAGCCTTGAGTCCGGAACTGACCACATAATGTTCCAGGCGGATGGGTACCTCCTCATATTTTGGTTTTTTTAAAATCTCGTTGAGTTCTTCGAAAAATGAGGGGACACCCGGGAAAAAGGACAATTGGTTGCCCATGTCATGGAGGTCCTGATTCGACAGCGTCCGGATGCGGGGTTCTTCCAGCATTCGTTTCATATAGGCCAGCTCCTGATCGTAATCCCTGGTTTCGATCAGAGCCGTGCAGCTTTTCCAAAATGTCGACGGGTCAAGTTCGGCGTGTCGGAGAATGGTATGATCCTGCATGTAATGCGGACTCAAGGTATGATCAAAATCATAGATGATGGCGATAATGTTTTGGGGTTGATTCATATGGCCTTCCTTCACGATTTAGGGGAAATCAGTGTAAGTTGAGGGGCGAAAGGTGTCAACGATCAAGTCAACGCCAGGCAAGAATGCCCTGAAGACCTTTTCGTTTGTGGAAGGCTGTCGAAGAAGAAATATGGCTGTGTGACAAGCGGACCGGAATACGGACGAGCATATATACGCCATAGGGAATACGCGTGGCCTTCGAAGGGCTTAGTCTAAGAAGGTCAGGGCAGAAAATTGAAAGGACACGTATTCTATAATCGACAAACAGCAGACACCCGGTATACGTGAATTTAGTTGGGGATGAATTGGTAGGTCGTACGAAGTTCCTGGATTCTTGGGAAAAAAGATCTCATTTAGGAATCGTATGAGAGAAGAATTTTTTTAAACATCCAGAGACTGAAACACGCCGTCTATATTACATTTTAAGCGGCATGGTCTGTCTCCAGGTGGGGGATTGTGGCTTGTTGTTGGGCAGGTCGGACTAAAAAATTGCCTTGACGAGTTCCTGAATACTGCGTTGCATATCGGTGTCGTCGGTAATCGGGCGGGTAATGGCGGCATCGCAGGCCCGGTCTGGGGGTAAGCCTTGTTG
>JAUIKP010000171.1 GCA_030430725.1 Nitrospiria bacterium | reverse complement strand
TCTGTCTGAAATGGCTCACATAACTTCATGGGAGAAACATTTGTGGAATTAGACTGCAAATCCTCCTCGCTTCAGATATCGGTTTCGGACCGGCGTATAGAGCCTCGCCGGATAGAAGATCGACGATTGATACAGCGCAACCTGGAGTTGGAAGCGGCCCGTCGCATGACCGAAGGGCTTTTTCAGAATCTTCACACCGATGAGTTTGTGGAAAAAACACTTACTACGGCCCTGGAAGTGGTTGGAGCGGAGAGCGGATCCATACTTCTCGCCAGTCAGGATTCCGAGGAACTCGTGTTCCGCCATTCCATTGGAGTCAGCCCGGTAGAAGCCGGCACGGCCATTCCATGGGATATGGGGATTGCCGGTGCCGTATTTCATTCGGGACAGCCTATTGTGATCCCGGATGCCAAACGGGATCAACGCCATTATGAAGCCATTGATGTGTTAACCAAGCACGTCACGCGGGATATGATCGTTCTGCCCTTAAAACGGTTGGAAGGAAAGCCTCTCGGTGTATTGGAAGTCCTGAACAAACGCGAATCGCTTCTTGATGAGAATGACGTGGCCATCCTGGCAATTGTGTCCGCTCTTGCTGCTAGCTCGATTGAGCAATCCCGTCTGTATCGTGAAGCGAAGCTCGCCGTCATCGTGCGCATGTTGGGTGATGTCAGTCATGATATTAAGAATATGCTAATGCCGGTGTTATCAGGAGCCCAACTATTGGAAAATGAATTGGACGAGCAATTCCCGCATTGGATCCAAATGAAGATGAAAGAAGCTGAGACGAGTTATGCCAACTGTCAGGAACTGACCAGGATGATTGTGAACAATGCCAGGCGGATACAACGGCGCGTGCGGGAAATTGCCGATGCGGTTAAAGGTGTCACGTGTCCTCCCCACTTTGCCCCCTGCCAGATATCGACTGTGGTGAAGGCCGTGTTCGCAACCCTAAAAGCTTATGCGACAGAACAGGCGGTCCTCCTTGAAACCGACGGTCTGGACGCACTTCCTGTCATTGAAGCTGATGAACACCGTCTCTTTACCGCTTTTTACAATCTCATCAGTAATGCTATTCCGGAGGTTCCCGGAGGAGGCCTGATCACGGTTTCCGGAGAGAAGGACAATCGGGGGGAGGAGATTCTCGTCACCGTTGCGGACAATGGTCGGGGGATGTGTCCCGAAGTGCGGGATCGCCTTTTTCACGCCGAGGCTATCACCACCAAACAGGAAGGGACGGGGCTGGGGACCAAAATTGTCAAAGACGTGGTGGATGCCCATGGAGGACATATTCATGTGGAAAGTAAGCTGGGTGTGGGCACAACGTTTTATCTGCATCTTCCTGTGCACCCCCCTCCCCCGAGATTGTGAGCCTTGTCCCGATGGCTGGTCTTTATTGTGTGGGGAGTTGATTGGGGTGAACTTCTCAGAAGACGACGAGAATGGAGCTCATGGTATAGGTCGTTTGGAAATGTCCATATGGAGAAGAGGGAGCTGATGGTTCTGGTGGCATTTTCAGGAATGAGGTTGCCAGGACCAGGGGAGAAGCATTCGTGGCCAACCTCATAAAGGGGGGGCTGTTTGGTTTGGTCATCAGTATCGTTGGAGTTGTCCTCAGCGTTGTCCTCCCCTCTCACATTTTTGAAGAAGATGTTGGATGAGGCCTCTTGTTCCAATGACGAGGTGTCAGGCCATCAACGACTTTCAAATCGTGGCATCTGATGTCTTTATTTTCGTGGGTGTGGAATTGCAAGAAGAATTGAAAGACTCTCCTGTTCAGGCTTTTGCGCCAAATCGTTAAGATCGACGGCACTCAATATCCTCTGCAGTCCCAAACTGATCCCGCACAAGCTTTTTTTTTGAAAATTTGCTACCATTTTTTTTATCCCTCTCAAAATGTGAGGCGGCTATGGTAAAAAATGGGTCAACATTGACATCATGGCGGAGCCAGATGTGAATCTTTCGGACCAACTGGATCGCAAAGCGCGGGAGTTGGAAGCGGCCCGGAGAATTAGCCAGGCGCTTTTTCAGCATCTCAGCGTGGAAGATGTGGTCGAACAAGGATTAAAAATTGCCTTGGAGGTTGTGAATTGTCGAGCCGGTTCCGTCTTGTTGGCCAATCCGGACACGAAAGAATTGGTGTTTTACCATTCAATTGGTGACCAACCACTCAAGCCCGGAACGGCATTTCCATGGACGCAAGGAATAGCTGGATCGGTTTTTGCCACAGGAGACCCTGTGGTGATTAGGGATGTGAAAGAGGACCAGCGTCATCTTGAGAAAATCGATCAATTAAGCGGATTCCACACCAGGGACCTGATTGCCATTCCTCTGAACCGATGGGAAGGACATCCAATTGGAGTCCTGGAGGTGATGAACAAGCGGGAGGACAGGTTAAATCAGGACGACCTGGCCATCTTACTGATCATCGGGGCTTTCACGGCCCTGGCCATCGAGCAGGCGCGATTATTTCAGGAAGCCAAATTAGCGGAGGTGGCACGAATCCTTGGAAACATTGGGCATGATGTGAAAAATATGCTGATGCCGGTCCTGTGTGGGACGTCACTCCTGAGAGATGAGATGAATGACGTCTTCGCCGGTCTTCCAACGATTGATCCTGACAAAGGCCGGGCAAGCTATGAATTGTGTCTGGAAGTCATTGGGATGGTGGCCAATAACGCCAAACGAATTCAAGAGCGGGTGAAAGAAATTGCCGATTGCGTGAAAGGGTTGACGAGCCCTCCACGCTTTGCCCCTTGTAAACTTCACCATGTGGTCGCTTCGGTGTTTGATACCTTGAAGCTGGCGGCTCAAGAAAAGGGGATTACTCTGGATCATGAAGGGATTTTGGAATTGCCGGTGATACAAGCCGACGAATCGCGGCTGTTCAATGCCTTTTATAACCTTGTCAATAATGCCATTTCCGAAGTTCCCAAGGGCGGGTCCATCACGATAAAGGGACAAGTGGAGGGCATGGGAAAGACGGTTCACGTGTCTGTGATCGATACCGGGCGAGGAATGCCGGCTGAAATTCGAGACACGCTATTCACTGACAGGGCGATAAGCCGGAAACAGGGTGGAACCGGGTTAGGAACAAAAATTGTCAAGGATGTCATCGAAGCGCATTCGGGAGTCATCGCGGTCGAGAGTGAAGTGAATAGAGGAACCGTTTTTCACATTCATTTGCCCATGGAAGCATCAACCACGGTTTCTCCGGATCATGTGTCTTCTTAATATTTGAAAAACGCTTACGAGGCATGAACAATGGTCTTCCTGTTCACTGCACCATCCTTGAAATATCCTCGCTCGTGATGACCAACAAAACCTAGCAGATATCTTCCGTTTTCTGTTTCATTCTAATAGTGACTGAGCTCTTAAGGGAACCTCTGTGGGCCAATCACCTTTTCGTTCTTCCGCCGTTCAAGTCGGGGTCATGACTTTCCTGGTTTTTCTGGGTGTCATGGGGCTTCGGTGGGAAGGTATCCTGGAAAGTGCGGAACTGGATGCCTACGATTGGACATTGCACCTTCGTCCGACCAACACACGGCCAAACCCACCGATCACGCTGGTGACTATTACAGACCAGGATATTCGGACCTTAGGTCATTGGCCGGTTACTGATGAAGTCCTTGCCAGGGTCCTGGACGTCATGACGACACATCACCCTCGAGCGATCGGAGTGGATATTTATCGGGATTTGGAGGTGCCGCCCGGTCGGCAGGAGTTGGACCGGGTACTAGAGGCGCATCCGGAAATTCTCATGGTCATGAAATTCGGAAAAATTGAGAAGGGGGGTATTCCCGGTCCGGCCATGTTGCAAGGAACGGATCGTGTCGGGTTTAACGATGTGATCGTGGATTCCGGCGGGATCGTTCGCCGGGGTCTTTTATTCCTGGATGATGGGACAAATTTCTATCGGGCATTTTCTTTGCTGCTGACCCTTCAATATTTACAGAAGGAGGGTATTGTCCCACAAGCGGCCCTTGAGAATTCCGACTGGGTGCAACTTGGGGGAACGGTCATTCGCCCCTTCGAATCGCACGATGGGGGTTATGTTGAAGCCGATGCCCAGGGGTATCAATATCTATTGGATCTTGAACGGGAGGAACACGTCTTCCCGACGATTTCATTTGGAGCCATACTGGCAGGCACATTCAATCCGGAGTTGATTCAGGACCACATCATAATTGTCGGGGTTGTCGCCCAAGGGGTCAAAGATTATTTTTATACCTCACAATGCGGCACACTCACGGCGTGTCCCCCAATCCCTGGAATTGAGCTGCATGGATATATGGTGCACCAACTGCTTCGGTTTGCGAAGGGAGAAGGCCTGGTGCCCATCGCGACGGTTCCAGATTCCCTGGAAGCAGTCTGGATTGGACTATGGGTGCTCGGGGGAGGATTCATCGGCGTGTGGGTTCGGGGTGCCTGGCGTTTCTCTCTGGCTGTGCTCATAGGGATGGCGGTGCTCAGCGGAGTGGTAGTGAGCGGGATGAGGTATGGGATGTGGATCCCGTTTATCCCGCCGGTCATGGGATTGGTCATCAATGCCATGGTGGTGACAGCCTGGCTTTCCAATCGGGAAAAGCAGGACCGGGCGCTCCTGATGTCGCTGTTTTCCCGGCATGTTTCTTCAGAAGTGGCACAGGCTGTCTGGGAGAAGCGGGAGCAATTTTTGGAAAAGGGCCGGTTGCGTCCACAAAAATTGGTGGTGACGACGTTGTTTACGGATCTTGAAGGGTTCACGACTGTGGCAGAAGACATGGAGCCCGACATGGTACTGGATTGGCTCAACACATACATGGAGCGCATGGTCAAAATCATTAACGACCATGGTGGGCTGGTTGATGATTATCATGGAGACATGATCAAAGCGGATTTCGGGGTATTCCTGCTGGGGCAAACGGAAGCCAACGTTCGGCAGGATGTCAACAATGCCGTTGGTTGTGCCGTGGCTCTGGAGCAGGAAATGCGCCATCTCAATTCCCAATGGCAACAGCAGGGGTTGCCGGAAGTGCGAATGCGGATAGGCATGCAAACAGGGCCGGTGGTCGTCGGAAGTCTGGGCAGTGAACAACGGTTGAAATTTACGACCATTGGAGACTCCGTGAATATTGCCTCTCGATTAGAAAGTTTCCAAAAAGACTCGTTGGAGACCTGGTCCAAAGATGAAGTCTGCCGGATACTTATTGGAGAGACGACCAAACAATACCTCGGGGACCACCCATGGGTACTCAGAGAAGTCGGCATGATCACGCTAAGGGGGAAAGCCAACCGCATCTCCGTTTACCGGCTGTATACGAAGACGGGCAGTCCGGAACCATGTTCGGTGACGTCCATTGAACAAACGGGAGGATAGTTCATGGGCTTGGGCATCCGGATGGCAAGAGGATAGACTCCTGAGGAGAACGGAGAGGGGCTGGTCGGATAGTTGCCTTCTCCATTCACACCTGGTCATAATGTGTACAGTTGATGCTCCCTGCTGTCCAGTGGTGTGGGATCAACGGAATTTTCAGGAACACCGCGATGGCGAGTCGATCCGGAAAACAAGAAATCTTTCACAAGAGCATAGACCTGCCTGAAACATTTCTGCTTCAGATCAACCAGGAGCAGGAATTACAAGCCTTGTTACAACTCATTGAAAAAGAATCACGCCGGTTACTGCAGGCCGAGGGGATCAGTGTGTTTCTGCTGGATCGAAAGGAATCCGAGCTGTGGTTTCCCCTCCCTGTGAGTGGGCGGGTACTGCGCCTGGATGCTCGCTTAGGAATTGCGGGCGCCTGTGTGGCGACCGGGGAGTTGATTAATGTCAAAGATGTGCAATCGGATTCAAGATTTTTTTCCGGCATTGACGAACAAATGAACCAACAAACGCGGACCCTGTTGGCGTTGCCGGTTCGGGACAGAACCGGAGACATCATCGGGGTGTTTGAAGCCGTGAATAAAAAGGATAAACACTTTACCGCCCAGGATGAAACCGCGGCCCAGGCGTTGGTTGATGCCATCGCCTTCCCTCTTCATAAATTCCACCAGATGGAACAATTGCGTCGGGAACGGGAACGGTTGCAACAGGAAAACGCGGATTTGAGGAAAGAGGTTGAAGGGCAGTTCTTCACGAAGAAGCTCATGGGAAACAGCCTGCCCATGCAGCGACTGATTAGAGTCATCGATCAGGTTCGGGATAGTTCCGTGGATGTGCTGATTACCGGAGAAAACGGAACCGGGAAGGAATTGGTGGCCAAAGCCATTCACTACAGTAGCCCGCGAGCCCGTCAACCGTTTGTCGCCATCAATTGTGCCGCCCTCCCCGAAACCTTAATCGAAAGTGAATTATTCGGTATCAGCAAAGGCACGGCCACGGATGTGGAGGCCAGAATAGGCAAATTTGAACAGGCCAATAAGGGCACCCTGTTTCTGGATGAAATTGGAGATCTGGGTATAACTGCTCAGGCAAAAGTGTTAAGGGTGCTGCAGGAGCGAGCCGTCGAACCGGTGGGAAAGCGAGAGTCGATTCTCCTCGATATCAGGGTCATTGCGGCCACCAATAAAAACCTAGAAGCCGCTATTAACGCCGGCACGTTTCGAGACGATCTCTACTACCGTCTCAAAGTCGTGCATGTGCATACGCCCGCCTTGCGGGAGATCCCGGCGGATATTCCCCTGCTCGTGAATTATTTTCTGGACCTCTACAGTTCCCAGATGCATCGACCCAGAAAAAAACTGTCCGGCAAGGCCATGCAACGATTCATGGAATATTCCTGGCCGGGGAATATCCGGCAGTTAGAAAATGAAATCAAACGGTTAATGGTCATGGTTCGTGGAACGACGATACACGAGGATGCGCTCGAAGAAGGTATCCGGAACCCTATCCCGATGACCGGAGGCGGCATAGACCCGAAAGGCCGGAGTCTTCATCAAGCCGTCGAGGAATTGGAACAACGCATGATCAAGGAGACCTTGTTGGCCTGCCGGTTCAATCAGGTGCAAAC
>JAUIKP010000170.1 GCA_030430725.1 Nitrospiria bacterium | reverse complement strand
CATTCGAGGGTGTGATTATAGGCAAGGAACTCATCCAGGCATTGAAGACATCTGATATTTATGTCCAGATGTCGCGATATGATGGCTTTGGGCAAAGTGTGTGTGAGGCGTTACTGATGAATAAGCCTGCTATTCTTTCTCGCGAAATCGGTTGTATATCATATGCCAAAATTAAGGATATGGCGCATATAAGGAAAGTTCACCTATGTGGAGGTGAGGCGGGTAATGCCATCATTGACTGTGCTGCACGCCTTACAGAACTTAACGCATTGGCAAAGACTCATAGTAATCAGTTGAGGACCATTTTTTCTTGGGAAAGTGCAGCCCAGGCACACCTTAATGCTTATGCGAAATTTTCCAGATGTCCACTGCCAGAAAGCAATAAATAATATTATGCAAAGGGGTCAAGTTTTGGTAAATGAGCGAATGAGGCAAGCAATGCCAAATCACCTGTCTGATGGATTTTTGGCATCAAACCTCTTTCGATTCTTTGAAAACGAGGGAATTTGTTATGTCCTGGTTGGGGATTCTCGAGAGTATCCAGCAAAAATACTGAGTGATGTGGATTTAGTTATTGAGCCGGAGTGTGTCAGTAAGCTTGTTCCCTGTCTGATGAAGTTTTGTGACCTTTATAATTTAAAGATTGTTCAAATTCTTCAGCATGAACAATCGGCGTGGTTTTTTGTTTGTACTTGGACGGGTAATGATGGCAAACACCATGTTTTTTACCCCGATGTTTGCACCGACTATATTCGATGGGGAAGGCGATTTTTAAGTGCTCGCTGTTTGTTGTCCGGGCGTATTCGAAAACACATTGACTCAGATGCTCAGCAATGTTCGTTTTTTGTGCCAGCCCCGGAACAGGCTTTTATCTATTACCTGTTGAAAAAAATTGATAAGGGCCACTTGGCTCAAAGCCATCAATCCTATCTGAGTGGAGAATGGAAGAAAGCCCGGAAAGAATCAATAAAGCAATTGCAAGAATTTTGGAGTGAGCCGGAAGTAGAAATGCTTTGCGAGGCAGCAGAATCTAATTCGTGGAATGAGGTTTGTGATGCATTGCCTAGGCTTCGGAAGGCGCTTCGCGGGAATCTTGCATTTTCATTGAAATATTTTGCACGAGATGTGCAAAGAAAAATTCAAAGAATTATGAAACCAACTGGAATTCATGTTGTCCTTCTTGGGCCAGATGGGTCCGGGAAAAGTACTATTCTGGAGCATATTGAGAAATCACTGGCACCTGCCTTTCGTAGGACGAGGCGGTATCATCTCAGGCCATTTTGGGGAAGGCGCAAAGTTACTAGAGCGCCGGAGATGAATCCGCATGGTAAGCCGGTGAGGGGATTGTTGACTTCCATGATCAAGCTTGGTGTCTGGTGGATTGATTTTACCATTGGATATTTTGCCAGTGTATTTCCTTGTCTGGTTCGTTCGACGCTTGTTTTATTTGATAGATACTATTTTGATCTACCCATTGATCCTAAACGATATCGATATGGTGGTCCTCTTTGGTTAGCGAAGCTTTGTGGAAAATTGATACCTCGTCCGGATCTTGTGATATTGCTGGATGTTCCGGCAGAGGAATTGTTTTTGCGAAAAGCAGAAGTTGCGGTAGAGGAAAGCCATCGCCAAAGACAAGCGTACCATGAGTTTGTCGGCACCTTGCCAAATGGACATATTATTGACAACTCGGAGGGATTAGAGGAAACCATTCAAAAGGTAGAGGCTGTCGTCCTCAATTATATGGCGATCCGTGCCATTTCCAGCCTTGGTCATGTTAAACAATGAGATGAGGGCTCTGAATCTCTTTTCATCAGATTCGCAGATTAGGGCCCTTCCTACTTCCAGAAACCCCCGTTTATTTCTTACTGGGTCGACGATAAAACGTCGCTGGCAGGAGAGTGCTTTATACCCTGCTCATAGAAGAGTTGCCAAGTGGTATCGATTTTTCCTGCGCTTAAAAGTGGCAACAGGATTGGGTTTAATTGCCCCCGTAAAAAATGATCACTCAAAGATCAACGACTTCATAAAGGACATTTTCCCCGATGTTGATTCCGCGGCACTCCTCATTGGTTCAGCAGGACCAAATCAGAAAAATATAATTCAATTGTGGAGTCGGGAAAGAGGGGTCGTTGGGTACATAAAATATGCCGAGACGCTCATTGCTCGTTCCAGGCTAGAAAACGAGTACAAGATGTTGGGGTGTATTCCTAAAGGAATCGGTCCGGACATACTGAAGTACACCTCATTTAACGATGGGAAAGCTCTTGTCCTCAGTCCGATATTTGGACGTGCTATGCCAGTAAGTTTGCCTCCCCCATACTGGATCCACGAATTTTTGAATGGCCTCCAGATCTCACCGTGCATGGGAATCAACGAACACCCAGGCGTAAGATTTTTTCAGGAAAAATACGGCAGTGTTGTCCTGCCCTGGCTCGAGTCTCTTTCTCAACGACAATGGCCCGTTGTGGTATTTCATGGTGATTTTGCACCATGGAACGTACTGCATTGGTCCAATGGAAGTGCTGCTGCGATAGATTGGGAGTATGGATTGACAGAATCCCTTCCGCACCTGGATTTAATCCATTATCTTTTACAAGTGGGGCGATTGATCCGTTTTTGGGCTCCACGCCAGGCAAGGGAATTTGTCATTAACTACCTGCTGGGACACTGTTCATTAGGTCTTGACGAGATAGAAGGGCTAGTGAGTTTGTCAGCCTATCATGCATATCGCGAGGCAATTGTGGACGGTCATGTGGAACATTCAAATCGTGTTCTTTGGTGGAGGTCCGTATGGGAGTGCGAGAGGTGAAACGACTAAAAGTCTTGATCTCAGCCTATGCTTGTGAACCGCTAAAAGGTTCGGAGTCTGGTGTTGGCTGGAACGTGGCTCTGCAAATGGCGAAGCATCATGACGTCTGGGTAATCACCCGCAGCAATAACCGATCGAGCATTGAAGCAGCCTTGGAACGGTATGACCAGCCTAAGCCACATTTCCTCTATTACGATCTTCCCAAGTGGATCCGGTTCTGGAAGAAGGGGGGAAGAGGAGTCAGAGCCTATTATTATATGTGGCAAATGGGAATATTGATATTGATTCGAAGTCTGCATCGAACCATGAACTTCGAATTGATCCATCACGTGACGTTCGTGAAATTTTGGACGCCGAGTTTTCTATCCTTTCTCCCAATCCCATTTTTGTGGGGCCCTATTGGTGGAGGAGATACGACGCCCGTGGTGCTTCGTACGGAGTTGGACTTTAAGAGTAAACTGTACGAGGTAGGTCGACATCTGGCTTTGTGGATCGGAGAGCATGATCCGTTTGTTTGGCGAACGGCAGCAAGAAGTCGGATGGGAATCGCCACAACAAAGGAGACGGCATGGCGCTTAAGAAAGCTTGGTGTATCTAATATAAAACTCTATGGTGAGGCCGGGCTAGAAATGAGTGCGATTGCTCAACTCACGCAATCTTCGAAGCGGTCGGATTCTTCATTTAGGTTTGTGACAATTGGAAGATTGTTAGGGTTTAAAGGGGTTTCTTTGGCACTGCGGGCATTCGCACAAGCTAATCTCCTGCATGGTGAGTATTGGATTATCGGTGATGGTCCGGACAGAAGGAGATTGGAGAAACTCGTGGAGTCTCTTGGTATTGCAGAGCGAGTAAAATTCTTCGGCGAAATTCCCAGGTCTGAAGCGTTGAGTAAGCTTAGCGAATGCAACGTGCTTGTACACCCCAGTTTCCATGAATCAGGTGGCTGGGTCTGTTTGGAGGCCATGGCCGCTGCACGACCCGTAATTTGTCTGGATCATAGTGGCCCTGCCACACAAGTGACAGACAAAACCGGGATACTCATTTCTGTAAATTCTACCGAACAGGTGTTACGGGAAATGGGAGAGGCAATGCAAAGGTTAGCTTATGCGCCTTTTCTTTGCGATCAGATGGGCAGAGCTGGGCGGGAAAGAGTGTTGCAAGATTATTGCTGGGACTCCAAGGTTAATGTTCTCAATGAATTTTATCATGAAGTGGCACTCCAGGGATTGCCGTAGAACGATTGTGTCATGATTTCGTTTGACTCAGCATGGCACATTGGCAGAGTCGCATACTCTCTATATGAAGATGTCAGATAACCTTTTTATCCAATTTTCTTGCCCGTAGACTACTGCTCAAGGAAAGACAGGTCCAATAACACCAATGGAAAATAAGCTTAGGGTTTTGCTTGCCCACAATTTTTATCAAGAGCCCGGTGGGGAAGATGAAGTTTTTGCCGCCGAAGGTCGACTCCTCGAAGCGAATGGCCACAAGGTTATTCGGTATACCTTACATAACGACTCTATACAGGAAAGCTCTTTGATTGACCTTGCAAAGGCATTAATTTGGAATAACAAGGTGTATCATGCTCTTCGTAGAATTATTCAACGAGAACGCCCGCAAGTCGCCCATTTCCATAATGTCTTCCCATTAATTTCCCCTTCGGCCTTTTATGCAAGCCAGGCGGAGAAGGTCCCCGTCGTATTAACGCTGCACAACTATCGGCTTCTGTGTTCCAACTCACTTTTTTATAGAGATGGAGAAGTATGTGAGGATTGTCTTGGAAGTAAATTCCCAATTTCTGGAGTCATTCATCGCTGCTACAGAGGGAGTCGAGTAGAAAGCGCTGGAGTAGCGGCCATGCTCAGTATCCACCGAATGATGGGGAGCTGGAAATACAAAGTCAATACATTTGTTGCGCTCACAGAATTTGCCAGGCAAAAATTTATTGAGGGAGGACTTCCAGAAAAGAAGATTGTGGTTAAACCGAATTTTGTTGAGCCTGACCCGGGTGTTGGTGTGGAGAAGGTACAAGATTACGCGTTGTTCGTCGGTCGGCTTTCCTCAGAGAAGGGACTTAGTACACTTTTAAGGGCCTGGTCAGCGTTGCATGAACGTATACCACTCAGGATTATTGGTGATGGGCCGCTTGCCCACCAGGTTCAGGATGCCTCTGCGACTATAACGGGAGTTGAATGGTTAGGACGAGTGAAAAAGACCGAGGTCTTATTGGCCATGAAGCAAGCCTTGTTTTTGGTCTTTCCATCCGTTTGGTACGAGGGCCTTCCGATGACAATCATTGAGGCGTTTGCCGTCGGATGTCCCGTTGTAGGTAGTGCCATTGGGGGAGTGAAAGACTTGATTGTTTCGGGGAAAACCGGCCTTCATTTTCGTCCCGGCGATGCAGAGGATCTGGTGGAACAAGTGACATGGGTGCTGGCTCACCGAAGCCAAGTTTTGGAGATGCGGAGTCAGGCTAGGTTAGAGTATGAAACCCGTTATTCGGATGTTAGCAACTATAAAGATTTAATGGATATATACGACCAAGCTAGGAGTAGGGAAACGGCCCCGGTTTTTGCTCAATAGCGGGTAAATGTAAAGGAAAAGGATTATTTAAGAAGAATCCCTGGATCACGATGAACGTCATTGTAGAATTACTTGGTATGAGAAGCTGGCTGTTTGGGCTGATTGCGCTATCCACAGTACTTTATGGAAGAATTTTGACAGAGTTGGGCGGGCCGGCGGTTGTGAAGTTTTTCCATTTTGCCTTAGTGGCTATTTTCGCCGTTCTTCTTCTCCCGTTTTTGAGCAATTCTATTTCTTGGTCGCTTATGTATGGTCTCTTATTGCTTTTGTGGGTCATGGTTGTAAGTGCAGTCATCAACAATGCTGGAGTAATAAATATTTTGCTCGATTTTCTGGTACTTTCCGAGCCATTTCTTCTTTTGGTCCTAATGATCAACCAACCGATGTCCAAATCACAGATTCAGACCTTTCGTTGGCTGCTTGTGGTTTTTATTTGTATACATGTTGGATTATCATATGCGCAGGCTCTCGCAGGCGGAGGAACTGATGACGTAAAAGGCGTTTTTCTTGAACAAGGCGCTGGTCATCATGTTGCCGGAGCCGTTGCCCTGACCGCAGCTGTGTACTTCTTTACAGCCCTTGAGAGTTTTTCTCTACCTGTGCGCGCGATGATAAGTCTTATCATCGCAAGTGTGGTTATTCTTTCGGACTCCAAACAGGTCATTGCTGTTTTTTTGTTGGGACTTGGTTGTTTGCTGTGCACAAAACTTGGAGATTTTCGGAAATTTTTCTTATATGTCACATTGTTCATGATTTCAGCGGCGGTGCTTCTATTTTCCGCCTTTACTATTTTTCCGGCATTAACGACCTGGGCGGATCTGAACTTGATCTTAAAAGGGTTAACCGTAAAGTTTGGGATTTTACCGCTTATTTTTACTCACTATGACTCTACCCTGAATTGGATTTTTGGTTTAGGGCCAGGTCATACCGTTGGCAAGTTGGCATTCATGTTGCCCCAGTATGAGGAACAGCTTCGTTCTCTTAATGTGTCTTTTTCATCTGTTACTCAACACGCATGGAATTATCAACAAGGAAATTATTTGTCGCATTCGGTTACTGGGTCTAGCATGTGGTCTCCCTTTTTCTTCTGGGCAGGGATATGGGGTGATCTTGGAATCCTGGGGATTGTATCCTACGGACTTCTTTGGGTTATTGTAATTTTGCGCATCTCTACAAATGATCTTGCTCGTTTTCTCGCCTTTACCGTCCTCATATTTGGTATCGTCTTTTCCTGGTTAGAAGAACCTGGCTATATGCTATTTGTGGTGACCATTATAGGACTGAGTTGGCAGGAGCAACAGGCTAGACTACCCTTACAAAGCTTTTAGACGGATGAATATGATTTAAGTTGGAATGGGGCGGCAATAGGAAGTTGAGTCATGTATTCCATGCTTTTGATTGGAAAGAAAGGCTGACTTGACATAGTAGGTGCTTTGCGCACCATGCTACCGCACAGACCATTGCTCCTGATCAATAACCGATAGCGTTGTGAACAATGCTGGTTGTCACGGGCAGAGTGGATGATCGTGCTTTTGGGGAAGGGGTGGCGAAACAAGACCATGATGAATGTATTATACACCAATTGTTGCTCTATTT
>JAUIKP010000169.1 GCA_030430725.1 Nitrospiria bacterium | reverse complement strand
CCCTCAAAGCCTTCAAACGCTGTCCAAAACTCCTACAGCGCCAGCATACCGCGTCAGGCCAAGATCATCATGACACTTTCGCTTCCCAATTTCGGTTTTAATTTGCACGATTTTTTCGTTGTTCAAGATGACTCTTGATGGTAGATTTGAACAACTGCAAATCCGTCGAATTCACACGAATGGCCATATCTTGTTCCAACTCGGTTAAGGGCTCCTCTTTGGCCTTTTGCTGCTCCATGACTCCAATCGTCGCGTCAGAGGCATCGGTCTGTTGCTTTGCCCGACTTGCTATTCGCTCCACCAACACGTCATCTGGCGCCCAGACGTCCAAAATGAGAACTGACACGCGCCATTTCTGAGCGAGTCGGATGAATGATTGTCTTTGTGCGGCCTCAAGAAATGTAGCATCCACAACCACAGGATAGCCTGCCTGTACCATCGTATTTGCAAGATCCCATAAACGGTCATAGGTTTCACAAGTCATATCTGACGCGTATAGCCTCTTTAACGTTTCCTGACCAGTGCCGGTTTGACGTTGTTCGGCATGAATCCGTTTCCGTTCCACATCGGATCGTACACGTATGGCACCCAAAGCTTTCACCACCTCAGTAGAAACCGTCGTTTTCCCAGTCCCGGAGACTCCATGCATCAGTATCAACATGGGAGGAGCAGGCAACATCAATCGATGGGCCAACTCCACGTATCTGATTATTTCTTGAAGGATATCCTCCCGTACCGGGTTTCCCGGTTCGACCTGAGCCAGACGCAAGGCAGCCACTTTAGCTCGAACGAGTGCCCGATAAACCTCATACAACCGGAACACACACATCCCGACATAGTCACCAGTCACTTCCAGATAACAGTTTAAAAACCAATAGGCCAAATCCACTCGGCCCCTGCTCTCTAAATCCATGACCAAAAACGCGACTTCACTGATGACATCAATCCAACGCAACTCTGGTTCAAATTCCAGGGCATCAAACACACAGATCCGGCCCTCAAATAGGGCAATATTTCCTAAATGAAGATCACCATGACATTCTCGAATCTCCCCTGAAGATTTGCGGTCTCTGAGTTTTGGCTTCAATCGTTTCCATTCCTGGTTTGTCCATTCCTCGATATCCTGCACATAGCATTGAAGCCGCACAGGGAGTGCGGCAAGAGGAATGTCTTCGAAGCACTCTGCTATGGGACCCCATATCCTATCCGGCTCTCCGTAGGGCAAGGGATCTCCTGCAGGTTCAATCCGGCCATGGAATGTTCCAATATCTATGGCCAGTTGACCGACCTCCGATTCATGCAGGTTGCCTGTCTCAAGAAGATGGTGAAATTCCTGGTCGGGAGGAAATTGTTTCATTTTGACGGCCCATTCAATAGGGATTCCGTCGCCATCCATACGCGGATTCGACGAGGACCCGGTGACGGACACCACACCCAGATAGAGTTGCGGGGCTAGCCGTCTGTTGAGACGAACCTCTTCTTCACAAAACCACCTCCGTTTTTCAAGTGTCGAAAAATCAAAATATGAAAACAACACCGGCTTTTTAATTTTGTAGACATACTGACCGGTTAACAACACCCACGAAATATGGGTTTCCACCAACCTGATCTGACTCACAAGGTGTGAATAACATTTCGGGTTCTGCAACGATGCGACTAACTGAGAAGAAGTCGAAGCCATCACCTTCAGGCCATGGGACCCATGAAAGAAGATACGAGTCTGTTGTTTCGTAAGACCATCACTGAGCGCATATGCCCATCCTACCCAATTTCATTGCCGTTCCCCAAGCAGGAATTACCATCTAGGTGAGGATGATCCTCCATTTGACTTGTGAAGAAAATCCCCGAACAGGTACACTGTAAACAGCTGATCAATTATGTTGAGACGAATCAAAATCTATTTCATTATTCTTCTTCTCCTATTGGTCGGGTCTACCTTAGCTGCGCTCTGGTTGCTACCCGGCACGTTCTCCGCCAAAGCTACGCCGCCTGAATGGGAAGTGAAGGCGGCCAGGTTTATCCGCCATTTGGCAACGCCGAGCCACTTTCTCAAAATGTCAAACCCCGTCCCTTTTTCTCCTGAAAATCTTGCACAAGCCCGACATCATTTTGCCGATCACTGCGCCACCTGCCACGCCAATGATGGAAGCGGGAAAACACATATGGGGCCGAATTTCTATCCTCCTGTTCCTGACCTCAGGGACCCTGCGATTCAATCCATGGCTGATGGAGAATTGTTTTATGTTATCCATTACGGCATACGATTTACTGGAATGCCGGCCTGGGGGAAAGGTCTGCCGGAAGAAGATGTCGATAGTTGGAAATTAGTTCACCTCATTCGACATTTCCCCAATATCACCCCTGAAGAAATTTCGGAGATGAAACAATATAATCCTCTTACCCGTGAAGAACGGGAGCAACAGGAGGCGATTGATCAATTTTTATCGGGAGAGGATGTTTTCCCCCAAGAGCACCATCATTGATTTTATAATCAAAGGAGTCACCATCATGAAATATTTCAGCATCTTGGCCATCTTGTGCTCTCTGTTTCTGACCACCCCCGCCTGGGCCCATGGCGATGCTCCTCATGTAATGGGAACCGTCACCGAATTGGGAAATGACCATGTGGTGGTCACAACTCCAAAAGGGGAATCCGTGACTCTCGCCTTTCATCCTCAAATTACGTTTCAACAAAATGGCATTCATGTAGAACATGCCCGGTTGCAGGTCGGGGACCGCCTCGTGGCCGAGGTGTCAAAAAAGGACGTTCCTGAAAACCGAGACTGGGTGGCGACCGAAATCACATTTTCCACACCAAAGAAGAAGCCTTAATTGCTGAGCACGATTCACCTCTCAGCATGAAAAACACAAGTCATTCGGTTTTTTGGGGGGAGAAGCCGAATCCAGGCTTCCGTCCGTATGGATGGAACCCAAAATTGATTCTTCCCCTATATTCATTTTCTTCTCAATGTCATTGGTGTTTTTGATCTTCAAGGAGTTTGAGCATTTTCCCCTGCCATCAAGAGCCCATGCCCACAGGATGTCCATAACCAGATTCCTAGCGGCACCTCGGAATTTTCTGACGACCAGACTCGCAAACAAGCCCGACAGAGCCAAGATTGGGCAAATGGGTCGGAGTGCCTATTCACCAAACGGGCCCCAGTCTGAGATCCCATCTGGGAGAATTGCAGCCAGTCCTGGTAGCAAAGAAATATCCCGGATCAACAGAATCATCAAATCCATCTAATTGGATTTGCATCTTTTCCGGTGGAGGAATATGCTGTAAAAGGATGATGAAGGAGCAAGATGACTGACTCGAGGGCCAATAGTCTCCCACCTGTTGTTTTTCCCTATAAATTGGTTTTCCTTTTATTGCTCACCGTGTTTTGTGTCAGTGGATGCTCTACCACTTACAAAAGCACTCTTCCTCCTGATCTGGCCGAACACATCGACCCTCTATTACTGTTCCCACGCATTAAAGAGGATCCTGACAGCTTCAAGGGAAAACTGATTATACTTGGAGGCCAAGTCCTGGCGGCAAAACGATTAAAGGATTCAACCCAACTCACGATCCTTCAATTACCTCTCATAGACGAACAGGAGCCCACAACTGAACTTACGCAATCCCAAGGACGATTTATTGCAAAACAGAAACAATTTCTCGATCCCGCCACAGTTCCCCCTGGAACCCGGCTCACCCTGGTTGGAGAACTGTCCGGCTCTGTCCAACAGGGTCTCGATGAAACTGTATATACCTATCCCACTCTCACCATTAAACATTTCAAAGTCTGGCCAGCGTATTCTCCTGATTTCAACCGGTATGGACCCTATCCTCAACCCTTCTTCTATCCCTATGCATTTCCGTACTGGGGAGGATATGGCCGGTTTTATCCGTATTATCCGTTTGGTTATTGGTAAGACGCTCTCCCCAAATCACCGGTTCACCTTCTCCATTGATTGACCAAAGACGCCTGGGATTCAAGCACACCATTATTTTTATAGGTTGGAAAAACCCAAGAAGGGAGTGTTGAATAATAAAGATGTTCAACGGCAAATTTGTCCAGGATGAGATGACTCATCAAATGTTCCGGGTCGGTTCAAAAAAGCATGCCCTGAGTCTTCACGAAGGGTCCGTCCAGTCCTGCCCTGAGTCACGTCGAAGGGAAGATCGCAGCCGTTTTTGCGCGCGGAGCGTACGCGTAGTACGTGAGCACGGAAATATGGCGACCTGCCTGCGCGAAGCCGCTACGGCGGAGGCAGGGAACACCGCTGGCGGATTTTTTCAACAGACCCGAGAATTCCATTTGTCATGGCTACCCGATCAACATTTGAAAATATTGGAGTAACAAGAAAAAAAGGGAGGAGGCAGGGCCTCCTCCCATGGGAAACAAGTATTCAACGTCGGTAGGGACTGGACAGCGAATTTACAGCTTTGTGTCCTGGTGATTTTCTTGGGATATGGGTTCAGTTGCCATCTCTTCTTCTGACGGGGCTTCCATTGGATGCTCTTCGCCGACAGAGGCTTCTCCAATTGTGGCATCTTCCACAAGAGGATTTTCCTCAATAACTCTGGCCTCCATTGAAGCCGGAGCTATGACCGCCACGCTATCGAAATCAGCCATTAACCCAATCGTATCTTCTCCTCCGTCTAACAGAAGAGTAATATTCGTGGTCTCGTTCCGCCATTCCGCCACCATCTTGAGATGCCCACGAAGCAGAGCTTGTCCCCAGAGACTTTGATCGTATTGGTACAACGAATCTAACCAGATTTCCTGAACCGATGTCGGCATACCATAGGACTCGGTTATCCAATTTTGTAACGTATGAAAATCTTCCACATAGTCCACGGGATCATCATGTGTGGGTTCAAATAAATAACTCGCCTGTGCAAGTTGATCTTCATAAAACGTGTAGGTTAAGGACGCGTCAATTCCTTCGATCTGACGACGATACCCTACCCGCTGCTCGTAGGGCTCCAATACCGGAGATTGAAGTTCCCAAACCGGTTGCACCGGTTCATTCAGTTTGACCTCTTGGGCATTCATTCCCCACTCCGTGCTTCGCCGTTCAAAAGTCTGGGGTTGAGCAGGCACGACCGTTTTTTGAATTACGGAAGGTTGCGATTGATGGTGTGTGGGGCCCGCCAGTAAATGACCATTCGAGTCCCGGTGACGGGTCAATATCAAATATTCAGAGACCTCAGAGGCAAAACTTGTCGTCAACAATGTTGTTCCCATCACAAAAGCTGCACCCGTCAAGATAAAATGTGTTTTCATAGCGTTTCCCATTGTCCCCAAGGTTTTCAATCGCAAGGAATGATCGGAGGATCCCTGAAAGGATGAACACACAGGTTGACCTCCCATTATCACTACTCGTTAGTCACTATAGGATAGTGTCGGTTGTTGAGGAGGGAACTTGAGGGGAGGAGGAAACAGAAGTCCGGCATCCAGGCCAAGCGAACATTCACCATCCCACTTAAGGATTTGACATATTGAAAAGCAGGAATACTGGAAGAGAAGTAGCACGCTACCAAAAATCGGAACAATCGATCATAAGAAGAAATCTAATTGAACATTCAATTCAAGACATTTCACAAAACGGGCCGTCATTGGAGGGAACGCACCAATCTAGAACAAGAGGGGTCATGGGAGGCAAAGAGAGAAGAAGGAATAGACACCAAACTTTGCCTGGAAGAATGGCACATATCGCACCACAGAGACTGTTAACACCAGGCAATATTGCTGGAGAAATCTCCCCCACTTCCTGCCAATGGTTGTGCGAGAATTTCCGCCCAATGCGTTTTCAAATTGGCAAACATCTGAAGATAGCCGCTATAAGAATTGGGTTTTTGGATGTATCCATTCACCCCCATCCCGGCGGTATGACAGATATCTCTTGGAGCTTTGGATGTCGTTAACACCACAATGGGAATAGATGCTAAGAGTGGATCCTTCTTGATTTCAATGAGAACCTCCTCTCCGGTCATGTGAGGCATATTCAAATCCAGAAGAATCACGCTGGGACGTGGTGCGCATTCTCTCCTCGAAAATACACCACGGCCATATAAATAATCCAACAATTCGGTGCCATCATTCACGCACCGCAGTTCCTGTCCTATCGGGATTTCCTCCCATGCCTCTTTGACAATTTCACAGTCATCCGGATTATCGTCAACAAGCAGAACCGTGTGGATAGGCAAAGTTGTCATCAGTTTTCTGGAATTCGCAAAACAGGAAATTAACGATACGGGGTCTTTCCCGCTTTTCCACAGCAAAGAACCTCGGCTCTCTATCGGCAATTTCCTTAAAAAACTTTCCTGCAACGCCCAGCATTTGGACACTTACGTCTGTGGGAATCACGTCGGAACACCAGCCGCGGTTAAAGAAGGAACCTTGAGATGAGAAGAGAACAACTGTCGAAAAGGAGGAGACTCAGGGATATGTTTGGGCCAATCAGGGAGATGTCGGACATGTAACCATTGCACCAGAGCATCCCAACCACTCACCCGAATAATATCAGCATGGGGAATGGCACGATTCCAGGGTTGATCCATAACAAAGACCTGCCTGTCGAGAGCACGATATGCCTGAATATGGTGAGGATGATCGTCAATTGCGGCGGTTATCAATTCGGGAATGTCGGTTTTCTCCTCAGTGTGGTACAGCGCATCAAAAGGAAGGCCATGTCCTTCCAACCAACGAAGAGTCTGAGGTCGTGAATACGGACGCCGAGCCGTCACAATGATAATCCGATAGCGACGATGGATGAGTGTCAAGGCTTGTTTTGCCCCAGGGAAAAGGGGTAACCGTGGGATAGACTCCTGGTGAAACCGAGAGAAAATCTCTTCAAGCAGCTCAGGCGCTAAATGGCTGGCATCTAATCCACCCGCACTGCCATACAGACCCACAGGCCATAACCTTCCTGTCAATTCCTGAAATAAACGCTGCACTTCCGGTTCCGCCCGGCCTAGGACATTATCAATATCAACCGCA
>JAUIKP010000168.1 GCA_030430725.1 Nitrospiria bacterium | reverse complement strand
ACTTAATGGAGAGGTCACTTCACATTTGTAGGAGTCAGATTTGAGTAGGGAAACCCTGAGGCCAGGCCCTTTCCCCGCAGTCCTGCATTGGGAAATGGGCGTGCTTGGTCTGCCCTGACGTTATGTCCGAGCCTGCTTTGCTGAGTATCCGGGACTATCAAGCTGGTGACGCCCCTTCCTGCCCTCAGCTGGTTTTACGAGTCCGTGCACTGTGGCACCCAAGGGTTTTACGACGTGCAGCAACGGCGCGCGTGGGCGCCAACACGCGTAACGCTACGCTCGCTTTGCGGATTGTACTCGTGGCAAGGCCGCGGTTGGCATTGCGGGCTTCATGAGCTATGAGCTGTCGAGCACTCTTGACTTCGCATGTGTCCGGGCCGGTTGTCTGGGGCAAAAGGTCACGCCGGGGGCTCTATAACCACCCCATGTACCTGATCCACAAGGAGCGTAGACCGAGCACCTTGAAACTAAGTCGAGCAATTTTGCGCGTCGCTTCTTTGAGCGGGGGCTTGACCAGTACTGTGGTGCCACGACTGTAAGCAAAACGGCGTACAGTTGCACAACTACATCATGCGGCTGTATGCCTTCTAAAATCTAGAGGAAAAGATTTGGTGCGTGTGGATCCACTCCTGGTAGGCTCATCTCAGAGTAATTTCGAGAAAGGGTTTGTCTTGCCTGATACTCCGATGGGTGTTAAACCCCTTCCGTATTTTTCTCACATGCCTCTCCATGAAAAACGCTAGCTCGGGGTCCTCAGTATTTTCCGCCTATGCTGCTCTCACGACTGCTGCTGTGGTCTGGGGAGGGTCGGTAGTTGCACAAAAAGTCGCTTTAGGTCCATTCTCGCCGGTAGAAACGTCTGTTTTCAGAGGATTAGGAGCCCTTCTGATTCTTATTCCTCTTTGGCTCTGGAAGGAAGGGGTCGTTTCTTTTTCACGAAAAGATTGGCGAAACTTTTTTCTCCTGGGAATTGGGGTCCTTGGAAATCATTTATTCGTTCTCTTTGGCCTGCAATTTATTGGGGCAGGGGCGGCCGGCATCATTATCGGTTCAAGCCCGGCTATAACCGCATTCTTGTCCTCGCTAATACTTAAGGATATCCCCCTGCGTGTGATTTGGCTTGGTTGTCTTGTCTCGTTTTTTGGAGTATTGAGTATCTCCGGGCGGGGAGCGGTAGAGGGATTGGGTTCCAATCCTTTACTCGGAGGAGGGCTGGTGGTGTGTGCGTTAGTCAGTTGGGCCTTATATACGATTGGCTGTCGAAAAACCATGGAACGGTTTTCTCCGCTGACTGTGACGTGGACGACTCTTCTCCTTTCTTTGATTTTTGAAATCCCGTTGTTGAGCATCAATCACAAATTCCTGGTCACAGGGGTAGAGTCGGTTCCGGTATCTGGTTGGCTGGCACTTTTTTACGTTATGGTGTTTGCCACGGCATTGGGTCAACAGGCCTGGTTGCTTGGTGTGAAAGGAGTCGGTCCTTCCAGAGCAGGAATTTTTGGGAATCTTATTCCGGTTTCTGCGTTGTGTTTTTCGGTAATGATTTTGGGGGAACCGGTTGGCATGGGAGAAATAAGTGGGATAGGATTGATTTTGATTGGTGTCTGGTTGGTTGATCGACAATCCTGTGCCGTGTTAGTGAAGGTTCCATGATCAGGAAATTGGCGAAAATACAGAAAGAGAGCGCACAATGCTAAAGGAACGGATTGAGGAAGTTACACAGATGAATGAGTTGTTTTACCGTGGGTTTGAACAGCTGGATGTTTCGCTGATGGATTCTATTTGGGCTCACCAAGAGTATGTAACCTGCATTCATCCAGGGTGGAGTATTCGGGTCGGGTGGCCGGCGGTCAGGGATTCCTGGGTGGTCATTTTCAATAATACGTTTTCAATGAAATTTGAACTGACGGAAGTGCAGGTTCAAGTTGCCGCGGATGTTGCCTGGGTGATTTGCACGGAAAACATTACCAGTCGGGTGGGGGAAAACGAACAGAATAGCCAGGTGGTATCGACCAATTTATTCGAGCGGATCGGAGATGAGTGGAAGATTATTCATCACCACGGCTCACCGCTCATGGAATAGGGTTTGATCGTCCTTTGAGTACTGGCTAGGTGTGGGGTATTCCTCCTGTTGCTAATCTAATAAGATGACAGATCTCCTCATTTTGGGAGTCGCAAGGGGGCGTATGGATGGAATGATGACTCAACGCGTGTGAAGCGCAAGAGAGAGCTGATCAAGCGGTAGAGGTACTGAATGTTGTTTTGGCCCATTCTTCAACAATCGCGTCTCGTTCTTCCATATTCAATGCACAGTATTTTTTAAACATTCCCAGTCCGCCTTTTTTTCTGCGCCACGCGACGAATTGTAAAAAGTGTTCCTTGCATAACGATTGGGTTCCTGCAGGGGCGTAAACGGGTTCGGTGCATCCCCCAATCAGGCATGTCTCAGCGTTCATAAGCTGCTTCTCCTTATACGGTTCCTCTGGCAACATTTTTCATTCGAAGTATGCCCAACTGCCAGCGGAGAAGGCAAACAATTCATGCCATGATAAAAAATATTTTTACGTGGATGCCATAAAGAGAAAGGGTTGGTTCCCTTGCTTTCTCTGTCAAATGGCGGGTATCGTAGGCACCCTGTTGGGACAAACCCATTCGATATAATTTAACGTAACACTGTCATGGGAGAAAGGAGCGTGTTCTGTGTTGACTGCTACAGAGGTATTTGAACAAACGAGAGAAATGGCTTTGCGCGCGACGAGCCCGGAAGAGCGGGCTCTTCAAATCGATTATCCGGCTCTGAGCACGAAGATTGAACAGGCGTTGGCAGGTCGGAAGGTGAACCTTCTGTATGTCAATGAATTTTTGCCGGAAGGCTATGAAGATCAAGGGCGTTTTAACGTCATAGTTATGACGTCTGGCAACGTTCTTTTCGATATGGTTATCGGGGACTCGTACTTTCGATATGACGTGTTTTCTTGCTGTGATTTGGATAAAATTCAATTGATTGACGGGACTTGGGATAATAAGGAAAAACGCACTGAAGAATCATTTCTTAGTCTACGGTTGATGCATGGCGATGAGGCGCATATTCTACTTGCGCTTAACGACGCGCAACGTCCGGCGGTATTGTCTTTTGCGGAAAAAGTTTCTCATGGGCGACACCCAGAAAAAGCCTGACCCTTTCAGAGTGCGGGAGAGTTCTTCTGGAATTTCGGAGCGGATTAAGGGGCGGTAAACGGTAAGGCGCAGACAGAGGCTGGGACGCGCTGTTCGCTAATCTCGATTTCCAGTTTTGTCTGGGGTTGGGTAAAATCTCGTAATGGAAATCCAAGGGCAATCGGTTTCTTGACAAGAGGGGAGTGGGTGGAGCTGGACACCCATCCCACTTCCCGAGTTCCACTAAAAATTTTTGCCCCAGTTTCCGGTAGCTGTGGGACTTCCGCTTCAAGAGCTAAGCCGACCATTCGCCGTTTCACCGATCCGTACGTATCCATTCTGGCGACAACTTCCTGTCCTGGATAACATCCTTTCGATAAACTAAAGGCAATTCCCTCAAGATTTGCTTCCGGCGGAACGATTTTTTCATTTAAGTCTGGCCCAAGGCGAGCCAATCCCCCCTCAATCCTGGATGTCTCGAGTGCCTCCCTTCCGACTGCAATCAGGCCTAGCTCCTTGCCCGCTTTTAAGAGATGAGACCAAAGCGAGGGAAGGGCTTCGACCGGTATGAATAATTCGTAGTCTTGTCCCCCGGATTCTTCTGTGCGAGCAACAAATCCTTGTGTATCAGCTAATGTGAAGGTGATGGTGTCCAAGGCCTGGAGCGATCCCACTTCCAAATCCAAGGCTTGCTTTAGAACCTCCGGACCTTTCGGTCCGGTAATAAGGAGAAGTCCCCAACTCTCCAAGCCATTGTGAAGTTTGGCTTTTGTCCCAAAGAGCAGGAATTTTCGAAGTGCTTGATAGGTGAGATCCCCTACTTCTCCAACATCCTCAATGATCAGGGATTCGGGTTGCCGAAACACCCGAAAATAGGAGAGCATTTTCCCTTTATGGTTCATAAAGGCCGAGTACCGGCCCTGCCCGGATTTGAGGGGAAGGATATCATTGCTGATCAGACTTTGGAGCCAGGTGACTCGGTCATCTCCCGTGACCATGATTTTTCCGCGTAAGGAGAGGTCGGCGAGCCCAGCTCGCCGATGAATGGACTCATACTCTAAGAGAGCATTACCGTAATGGAATGGGACTTCCCACTCGCCATAGGGGTGAAACGCGGCTCCTAAGGCTTCATGCTGCTTATGAAGGGGAAGCGTCTTCATGATGCGGCTGTCGCCGTGATTTCCTCAAACAGGGCGAGTGTCCGCGCAGAAAATTCATTGCGCGAGACAATTTTTTGAATTCCGAGGTCTTTGGCCAGTTTCCACGTTTGAACCTCTTCATGATTGGCAAAGGCCAGAATGGGCAATGAGTGTGTGCGAGGAAGGTTTCGTAGAGATTTCACAATATCGGAGGCGTTAAGACGGTCATCGTTCATGTTAATAATGATGCCCATTGGTTGGCTGGCAAGTGCTTTTGATTGCCAGTCATCACCGGTGCGGAGGCGTTCCAGTTTGTAGCCTTGTGGTAAAAAGGCATCGCGTATTTTGGTGTAGAAGAAGATATCACTCACGGCCACAAGAATCGTTTTGGTGTCTGCCATTTGGTAAGGCCTTTACTTTGTGTTAGTTCATGAGAGTCAGAATACGCATGAGCGCTTGTTTGGCAGTCTTGTATTGCGGGTTAAGAGCCAGTGACTTTTTGTAGGAATCCACGGCTTGGTCCCATTCACCTTGTCGTTCATACACCCGGCCGAGATTCATATGAGGAAAAGATGGATTTTCATATCGTTTGGCTTTCATCGCTTTTTCAAGCCAGGGAATGGCCTCTTCCAGCTGGTTGAGCTCAATAAGGTACGCACCGATATCGTTATAGGGATTTCCGAATTCAGGGTCCTGGCGAATAGCCTGATGGCATTCCTCAATGGCTTCCTGCAATTGTCCCATAAAACTATAGGCCCATCCAAGGAATGTGTGTGCTTCGGCGGTCGGAAAGAGGTCGATGGATTGTTTGTAGAGATCCACTGCGTCTTCCAGTTGTCCCTTCATTTGGAGCTCATAGGCCTGCTGGAAAAGGTTCCAAGCCGCCACCTTATCCTCTTCGTTTCCCTCCCCCTGATCGAGAAAATCTTGAATGTCCATGGGAAATTGTGTTGTGCACAGTCCTTTATGTGTTTTTCAGGAAATGAGGCGGTTACTCGCCTTTGAGCTTATGTTGTACTAATTCAGCGGCACGTCGGCCGGAAAGCAACATCGAACCAAACGCCGGTCCCATGCGAGGACTGCCATCAACCGCAGCAACGGCCAGGCCGGCAACAAAGCAGTATGGATAGATTTCACGGGTATTTTCTATCACTAATGCCTCGGATCGCGCTACCCACATGGCCCCGTTACCAGGAACTTTCTGAAATAAATTACGTTGATGGAGGAGATTAACCACGACGGCATCATGACCGGTAGCATCAACCACAATTTGACTCTCAAGGGCAATGGGATCTACGTGAATGGTATCATGCCCGGCCATTTCCACAGTGGAATTATTGACAACCACACCTTCGATTCGATGATCTTGCCGAAGAATGAGATCGACGACTTTGGTGAGATTCATAATCTTCACGCCGGCTTCGTAGGCGGCGGAAATGAGCCGGCTGGTCACATGAGGGGGATCAACCATGGTCATGCCCGGGCAGTCTTTAATCGCTTTAAAGGGTATGCCCAATTCTTCAAGAATCCGATCAGCCGGTTCGCAAATCGTGGCCTTGTTCATGAGAAATCCACCAGACCAAAAACCGCCACCAAGAGCCAGTGATTGTTCAATGAGCAAAGTCCGGAAGCCGATCGCGGCGAGATCGCGGGCACAAAGGAGTCCTGAGGGACCTCCACCGACAATAATGACATCGCTTTCAATCAGTGAATCGAATTCTTTGTAATACTCTCGTGCAATGTGGCGGGTAATGTCCCGTTCTCGCAAAGGAGCGATGTTAAGAGGATTCATAGGGGAGCTCCAGGTAATATTTCGGTTTTATCCAACATAATGGCTCATCACGTGTTGGTCTTTTTCTCTGTACAAATTTCTGCTGGCCTCCTGCAGGTTCCGTCATGAACTCTTCCCGTTTTATCGATATAAGTCTCCACCGGTTTTTCGGAACTCTTCTGATTTCTCCTGCATGCCTTGTTTCAGGGCCGCATCATCCGCCAATTGTTTTTCAGCAGCATACTCTCGCACGTCCTGGGTAATTTTCATAGAACAAAAATGGGGGCCACACATGGAGCAAAAATGGGCCAGTTTTGCCCCTTGCGCGGGGAGTGTCGCATCATGGAAATCCTTCGCCGTTTCCGGGTCAAGCGATAAATTGAATTGATCCTGCCATCGAAATTCAAACCGTGCCTGCGAGAGAGCATTATCCCGGTGTTGAGCGCCAGGGTGGCCTTTCGCCAAATCTGCGGCATGTGCGGCTATTTTGTACGCCATAACTCCGGCTTTCACATCTTCCTTGTCAGGAAGTCCTAGGTGCTCTTTGGGGGTGACGTAGCACAGCATCGCGCACCCGTACCAGCCGATCATGGCTGCGCCGATCGCCGAGGTGATGTGGTCGTAGCCTGGGGCAATATCAGTGGTGAGCGGGCCAAGGGTATAGAATGGGGCTTCGTCACAGGCAGCCAATTGCTTGTCCATGTTTTCTTTGATGAGTTGCATGGGAACATGCCCCGGGCCCTCAATCATGACTTGCACGTCATGTTTCCAGGCGATTTTCGTGAGTTCACCCAGCGTTTCCAGTTCGGCAAATTGGGCCGCATCGTTGGCGTCAGCTAGTGAACCCGGTCGTAACCCGTCTCCCAGGCTAAATGATACATCATAACTTTTCATGATCTCGCAAATTTCTTCAAAATGCGTATAGGCAAAGTTTTCCTCATGGTGTGCCAGACACCATTTGGCA
>JAUIKP010000167.1 GCA_030430725.1 Nitrospiria bacterium | reverse complement strand
CTGGGGGAGGAAAACTTCAGGAAGCCGTCATATCCGGTGAGGGAAAGGATAAGGTGTTGTTGATTGATATCTCCGGCATGCTGACGACGGGCAAAGCATCGGGTATCTTAGAGGAACCCAGTCTTCCCGCACGAATCAAGGAGGAATTAACCAAAGCCGAGAAGGATGAACATATCAAAGCCATCGTCCTTCGAATAAATACTCCGGGAGGATCGGTCACGGCATCAGATTTGGTATATCATGAGTTGAGAGTCTTTAAGAAAAAACGCCATGTGCCTGTGATTGCGGCTATTATGGATTTGGGTACTTCCGGCGGGTATTACATTGCGATGGCCGCCGACCATATTCTTGCGCATCCCTCGACCATCACCGGAAGTATCGGGGTCATAATGGTCACCATGAATGCAGAAGGGCTGTTGGAAAAAGTCGGTGTCCTCCCGGCGACGATTGTTTCGGGTCCTAAAAAATCTATGGGCTCTCCATTCCGGCCCATGGATGATGACGAGCGGGCTATTTTCCAAGGGACCATTGATCATTTGTTTGAACAGTTCCTTGGGGTGGTGAAAGAGGGAAGACCCGGATTAAGCATGGAGCAGATTCGTATGCTAGCTGACGGACGGATTTTTACCGCCGATATTGCCAAAGCCAAAGGTCTTGTGGATAGCATTGGGTATTTAGATGAGGCCATTGATCTGGCTAAAAAAGAAGCGGAATTGAAACAGGCCAAAGTCGTAACCTACACCAGGGGAGGGAGAACTCATCAGAATATCTACTCACAGTTCGATCCTCCTCAGATTGGACCTATCGGGTTCCCACAGGTCGACGCGCATTCTCTCTTCAATGTATTGTCCGGAGGGACACCACAAATGCTGTACATGTGGATGCCGTAAAGGTTGTGATGTCCTGATGTGAGAAATGTTGTCTCCATGACCAGCGCTCCACCATTCTCTGGAAGGACATTGCATTGGTTGTTGGCCGGTGTGGTGTGTGCGGTCCTGTTGCTCAGTTTAGCCTGTCAAAAGGCTCCGGGCACGGCCAGGGATCAATTAATTTATATCTCGGAGGAAAAGGAAATTGCTCTGGGGCTTGCAGCGTTTCGGGAGGTATTGAAGTCGGCGCCATTAAGCAGAGATCCGGAGGTGACATTAATGGTGAATCGCGTGGGACAACGCATTGCCAAGGCAGCCCAAAAACCGGAATATGTCTGGGAGTTCGCAGTCATTCAGGATGATGATCAAGTGAATGCCTTTGCCTTGCCCGGTGGGAAAGTCGCGGTGTTTACCGGCATTTTAAACTACACAAAAACCGAAGCCGGATTGGCGACAGTCATGGCTCATGAAGTTGCCCATGCGTTGCAACGGCATGGAGCCGAGCGGTACAGTCGTGGGATTTTGGAACAAATTGGTCAACTCGGCGCGTTGGCTGGAGCCGCAGCCGGTGGCGTCGACCCTGGGTTGGCTGTTGGGGCCATGAGCGCCTATGGAGTAGGCGTGGCCCTTCCCAATTCCCGTGCCCAGGAAACCGAAGCTGATTTTATCGGGCTGCAATTGATGGCCAAGGCCGGCTACGATCCGAGGGAAGCGGTGCCGTTTTGGGAACGCATGAGTGGGTGTCCGAGAAAAATGATAGGAAAATTTTGTTTTCGCAGTCAAAATGCCATTCCAGAATTTCTGTCCACTCATCCTTCGGATGTGACCCGAATCAATCAAATTGAAGCCTGGATTCCCCAAGCATTAAAATTTTATCATCCTGCGACATCGCCTCTCGAATCACCTGAATCCCCTCAAATACCACCGACATCAGGATCGGGTTTAAAATCCTGAGAACCCCTCATGCCACGCAGAACCGACATCCATCGCGTTTTATTAATCGGCTCCGGACCAATTGTTATTGGGCAAGGCTGTGAGTTTGACTATTCTGGAACGCAAGCGTGCAGGGCCCTGAAAGAGGAGGGCTTTGAAGTCATCCTCGTCAACAGTAATCCGGCCACGATTATGACAGACCCCGATCTCGCGGACCGGACCTATGTGGAACCGATTACGGTCGAAGTCGTGGAGGCGATTCTCGAGCGAGAGCGCCCCGATGCCCTGCTACCCACCATGGGTGGTCAGACTGCCCTGAATATCACCGTGGAATTAGTGAAACGGGGTATTTTGGAAAAGCACGGAGTGCAGCTTATCGGAGCCTCCTATGAATCCATCCAAAAATCGGAAGATCGGGACTTATTCAAACAAGCGATGACACGTATTGGGTTAAATGTGGCGGCCAGCGGATCATTTCGCTCAAGAGAAGAAGCCTTACAGCTTCTTGAGACAATTGGATTTCCCGCTATCGTCCGTCCGTCATTCACTCTGGGGGGAGCTGGGGGCAATATCGCCTATAATCGTGAAGAGTTTGATAAGTATATTGATTGGGCTCTTGTGACCAGTCCTGCCGGGCAGGCCCTGCTCGAACAATCCCTTTTGGGATGGAAGGAATATGAATTAGAAGTGATGCGGGATTCCAAAGACAATGTGGTCATTGTCTGCCCCATCGAGAATTTCGATCCAATGGGTGTGCATACCGGAGACAGTATCACCGTGGCCCCTGCCATGACCTTATCTGATAAAGAGTATCAACACATGCGAGACGCGGCCATTCGCATCATTCGAGAAATCGGCGTGGATACCGGAGGATCCAATATTCAATTTTCCTTGAATCCGGATAATGGGGCCTTGATGGTTATTGAAATGAATCCACGCGTGTCCCGGAGTTCGGCTTTGGCTTCCAAGGCAACCGGGTTTCCGATAGCCAAGATCGCGGCGAAGTTGGCCGTGGGCTATACCCTTGATGAGATTCCCAACGATATTACGCAAATGACTCAAGCCTGTTTTGAGCCGACCATTGACTATGTCGTCGTGAAAATTCCACGGTTTACATTTGAGAAATTTGATGGTGTTGATCGAGTGCTGACAACCCATATGAAATCCGTGGGAGAAGCCATGGCACTCGGCTCCACCTTCAAAGAATCCTTGCAAAAGGCTATTCGTTCCCTGGAAACGGACCGGTATGGGTTGATGTCATTACATGGGCTTAATGGGAAAAAAGACTTTGCCGGATCGGACCATCCGTTATACGAGTGTCTTCAAGCTCAGGTTCGAATCCCGTCCGCCGATCGCCTCTGGTTTCTGGCTGATGCATTTCGCATCGGGATGTCGGTGGAGGAACTGTATCATCTGTCGCGGGTTGACCCCTGGTTTTTACATGAAATTGAAGAACTCGTAGAATTTGAGGCGGAATGGGTTCGCCGAAGTAAAGTGGAAGTTGGGAACAATCGTTTGCACGACTCCCCCAAAGCATGCCCTGATTCCCTGGCGGCTCTCCTCGAACAAGCGAAAATTTTTGGGTTTTCGGATCAACGGCTCGGTCAACTCATCGGTCGAGAGGAAGATACGATTCGTCAATGGCGACAGGGTAGGAGATCTGGCTATGGGACGGTGTTTAAAAGAGTGGATACCTGTGGCGCAGAGTTTGAGGCGCATACCCCTTACCTTTATTCAACGTCGGGTTCCTCCTGTGAATCTCATCCTACTCAAAAAAGAAAAATAATGATCTTAGGCGGAGGGCCGAACCGGATTGGGCAAGGCATTGAATTTGATTATTGTTGTGTGCATGCCGCCATGGCCCTCAAAGAAGAAGGCCTTGAAACGATAATGGTCAATTGTAATCCGGAAACCGTCAGTACAGATTATGATATTTCCGATCGTCTGTATTTTGAACCGTTGACCAAAGAAGAGGTCTTGCGAATTATTCTGACTGAGCGACCGGATGGGGTCGTCGTGCAATTCGGTGGACAAACCCCTCTCAAGCTTGCCGTCCCGTTAGAGCAAGAAGGGGTCAGAATTTTGGGGACACAGCCTGATGCCATTGACCGTGCGGAAGATCGAAAACGATTTAGTGATTTGTTATTGGAATTGAACCTCCTGCAGCCGCAAAACGGTACCGCACGGTCCTCACATGAAGCTCATATCATAGCCGTCAACATTGGTTATCCAGTGATGGTCCGCCCTTCATATGTGTTAGGGGGGCGTGCCATGCAAATCGTGTATGATGCCGACGCATTGGATGAATACCTCCAAAGGCACGAGATGGATTTGGGAAGACATCCCTTGTTGATTGATGATTACCTTGAAGACGCCATAGAAGTAGATGTGGATGCCGTTGCAGATGGGACAGACGTGGTGGTAGCTGCCATCATGGAACATGTCGAAATGGCAGGAATTCATTCGGGAGATTCGGCCTGTTCATTACCAGCCCATTCTCTTGATGCCGATATTCTGAGGGCGATTAATCAGCAAACCATTCTTCTAGCCAAGGAATTACACGTAGTGGGTTTGATGAATATCCAATATGCAGTCAAGGATGGGGCAGTGTATATTTTGGAGGTCAATCCTCGCGCTTCTCGCACGGTCCCTTTTGTCAGTAAGGCCATCGGTGTGCCTTTGGCCAAATATGCCATGAAAATCATGGCAGGGCGAACCTTAAAAGACTTGGGCTTTACGCAGTGCCCGCGTATTTCCCACATTGCCATTAAAGAAGCCGTCTTTCCGTTTACCAAACTTGGTGTCACCGATGTATTGTTGGGACCCGAGATGCGTTCGACGGGCGAAGTCATGGGTATTGATCGAAACTTCGGTTGGGCTTTTGCCAAATCACAGGCCGCTTCGGGAATGCCATTGCCTTTGGCAGGGACAGCTCTTCTCAGTGTGAAAGATGGAGATAAGCCCGCCACGCTTGCCATTGCACAGCGACTGTCGCGACTCGGATTTTCACTGAATGCCACGAAAGGGACGGCCGCCTTTTTACGGACCCATGGGATCACCGTGGTTACGGTGAACAAAATCAATGAGGCTCGACCCCATATCGAAGATTTACTCAAAAATAACGAATTGTCATTGGTCGTCAATACGGTGGGAGGTGCGTCTTCCCAGGATGATTCCGCCCCGATACGCAGGGCGTCCGTGTTCGGGGGAATTCCGTATTTTACAACCATTCAGGCGGCGCAAGCCGCCATATCAGGAATAGAGGCGATGAAGAAAACATCCATGGAAGTTCGCTGCCTCCAGGAATATCATGCAGCGATGCCAGGCGGGGAAGCCTAAAAGTACGTGGCACGATGATGGATTATTGATCATCCGATTTCCATGATCTAGAGAGGGGAGTGTGGATTCATGAAAATTCCAATGACCAAAAAAGGGTATGAGGCACTGCAAGCCGAACTGGCCAGGCTGCGAAGGGAAGATCGCCCCAAAAACATCCAAGCTATCACCGAGGCTCGTGAACATGGTGATCTCAAGGAAAATGCCGAATATAAAGCCGCCAAGGAGCAGCAACAATTTATTGATACACGGATGTCTGAGCTTGAGCATAAACTCAGTATTGCTCAAGTCGTGGAAATATCGCCTGGGCAGAGTGACACGGTCGTGTTTGGGGCGACAGTCTCCATTTTATGTTTAGAGTCACACGACGAAAAACGCTATACCTTGGTGGGACAAGAAGAGGCCGACATTAAGAATGGTTCAATTTCGGTTCAATCACCTATTGGGCGTGCACTGATTGGGCATCGGGTCGGAGATATTGTTGAAGTGCATCGACCCGCCGGAGTTATTGAATATCAAATCCAATCCATTTGTTTTGAGGAACTGTAATCATGACTTCTGCCATTTCCTTGGTTACGTTGGTCACTGATTTTGGGGACGTCGACTATTTTGTTCCGAGTATGAAGGGCGTGATGCTTGGAATTAATTCCCAAATACGCATCGTCGATCTAACGCATCGAATTCCGGCACATGGAGTTGAACAAGCGGCATTTCTTTTGAAGTCATGTTATCAATATTTTCCAGATGGAACGGTGCATGTGGTGGTGGTTGACCCTGGAGTCGGGAGCTCTCGAAGAGCAATTTTGGCCTCAACTTCCAGGCATTTTTTCCTGGCTCCTGATAATGGGGTTCTGACCTACATACTTCAGGAGGAACCCTCGGTTCAAGTTCGATCGATTGAGAATAGGCAATATCGATTGGACTCCATTGGAGCGACGTTTGATGGTCGGGATTTATTTGCAACATCGGCAGCCTGGTTGACGAAGGGGCAGGTTCCAGGTTCTTACGGGCGTCTCATTCATGATTATGTCAAACTTCCTCTTGATCCCCCTCGTATGGAAGGACATGCCCTCCATGGAAAAATTGTCTATATCGACTACTTTGGCAATGCCATAACGAATTTGACCCTCACCGACATTGAGACCTTTCGATCCGTGACCAAGAAAGAATACTCCGGTCTCAAAATTGGAGAGGTCCTCATTAAGGGAATAAAAACGCATTACGAAGAAGGTGCCTTGGGATACCCGGAAGGACTCATAAATAGTAATGGACATATCGAAATTTTTGTGAAGCAAGGACGAGCCGTGGACCGATGTCAATTACGCATTGGCCAGACGGTTGAGCTCATCTAGCCTGAAGGACGTTTTAATGCCTTCGGAGGTGGTGGTATCGGAAAAGATCCCCTGGACGCACGGACCACCGAAATGGCCAGTTTTAAAATAGATACCATTTGATCCAGTTCTTTGGCGGTTGCCGAAAGAGGGGGCATGAGAATCATAATGGTACCGATGGGACGGATTAGCAGTCCTAATGCTCTCGCGGTCATGGCTATTTTCTGGCCAATTCGTTCAGAGGCCGGGAACGGAATTTTTTCGAATTTCTCTTGAACCAATTCAATCCCAACCATATAGCCACATTGGCGGATATCCCCAACCCAAGGGTCTTCGGTTAGTGAATAAAGAGCCTTACGAAACTTGGGGATTCGTCGTTGAAGCTTTGGGAGGGTTCGCTCACTCTTAAAAATAGCAAGGTTGGCCAGAGCTGCTACACATCCCAAGGGATTCCCGGCATAACTATGTCCATGGAAAAAGGTTTTATTTTCGTGGCCTTCCCCCAAAAACGCGTCATAAATGGCGTTTGTGGTCAATGTGGCAGCCAATGGGAGATAGCCTCCCGTTAAA
>JAUIKP010000166.1 GCA_030430725.1 Nitrospiria bacterium | reverse complement strand
TTGCCGTAGATCCTGGGTAATTTCATCGGCAAGCATCTCAATAATCCCTAACCCAAACAAATGCGGGGCATCCCGGCTATCTGGTCGGGTAAACACATCTCCACCAAACCCCGCAGCTCCACGTGGTCGTCCGTGGCAGGCCGCACAACTATCAGCTAAACCTGCCCCCAGCGAGGCATCAGCGCTAATATCTCCAAACCCGTCACCATTGCGTGGGCCCATCCCTTGAGATATGGTGAATTTTCTTTGGAAAATATTGCGACCGCGACGAATGGAGCGGAATGGATCCCGACTAATAATGTATATCGAGGAATCGGGAGTGTTAATATCTCCACGGCCAGCCCCAATTTGCTGCTCCAAAGATTTCTTAATCCCTGCCTGTTCGGAATTGGAATGTTGAAAAATATCCGTTTCCTGTGCCTGCGTTTCAGGTAAACATGTTACAAACGACATCGTGCTTAGCACTAAGAACAAAAAGAACATGGACAGACCACTCCTCTCATACCGCCGCATAAGGAATCTCACTTTCCTGGGGGAAAACAGTTGTAATAAATGAGGGGGAGTCAAACTTCTCTGACGAAAGCAGTTGAAATTACCGAGGGGGAATCAGACTTCTCTCCTAATTCGAAAACAATTTTCCCTTCATGAATAAATAAATTTAGACAAAAAAGACTTTGAGACTGTATTTTTGTACAAAAACAAGCTTAAGCAATTTCAATGCCGGTAAATATATATTGGCAAATTACAGGCATTTTTCCTTTTGGGACGCATTGGATTTTTGATCATGAAATATCAATATAAGAAGATTCTGTATGGTTCACCCTTCGGTTTGCATTTGTCTGATTGAGGAACGTTCAATACATTTTTTGGTCACCGTAGACTTCATGGCCGGTTTTGCCAGAACAATTTGAAAGAGGAGTTGGCCTTGTCTGCTGAGCACTCACCCCTTCACGAACTACCACCCAATCCTTTCGGAGGGAAAACCTTAATTGTGGACGCGGAGAGTCCAGGTTGTTTCACCCTGCCCAGCGAAGCTCTCGCTCACGCGCAACAAGATGATCAAATATTCATTCGACCGGGGGTTTATGAAGATCGGTTGGTAATGACTGAGCGAACTATCCATCTGATCGGGGCCGGTCGGGACCAGGTCACAATATTCAATCGGCGGAGCGGTCCTTGCTATCTTCAACGAGTTTCCGGCGGACAGATCAGTGGTATCACGTTTCGGTATGTGGGCAGCGACCAACATTCCGCCCTGAATATTTTAGATTCGGTGTGCACCATATCTCACTGCAGGGCCACAGAAGGGCTTTTATCCGGAGTCGTTATTTATGGACCGGATTGCCGCCCGACCTTGCTCAACAACGAGATCTCTCATAACCGGGAATCCGGTATTTTTTCTTTTGCCGGAGCTCAACCGTATCTCCGCGAAAATACGTGTTTTGGAAATCATCATTTTGGGATGGCCGCACGAGACGAGGGCACTCGACCCGATATGATTAAAAATATCTGCCGGGAAAATATGCTCAGTGGCATTCTTCTCTTTCACCTTGCCAAGGCGCTTATCCTCGAAAACACTTGTGAAGAAAATGCACATTGGGGAATCGTCCTCACTCCTGATTGTGAAACCACACCAAAGTCTGATGATCTCGCCCAGTCAAATCATTTGGCACATAACCCTCGCGGAGCCTATACCCTCACGACCGAACCTTTGGCTGATATTGGTCGCTAGAGATCAAACCGCCGCGCGACTGATCATTCAACAAGACCATGCAGGATGCCGGGGAACGTGGGTCTATGATAAGGTGGGCAACGTTAACAGGGCTTTTCAGGACGATTCGAGATGAATGATCATTTGTGGCATCAACTGAACGCTGTGTTGGGTAGCCTCACCGTGACGGTGGGACTCTGGCTATTAGCGGGAGCCTTACCGGTGCCCACGGGAATGGCTCTGGCCATCGGGCTGGCCATCCTGTTGGCCTGGAAAAGTCCGTCTATTGGATCGATCTGGGCAACGTCCACATTCCTCTTAGGAGTGGAGAGTTTGGCGTGGCCCATCATGCAAATGGCCGACCTTCAAAAGCTGGGACCAGAACCTCCACTAGAAGAATTGGAACGGATTTTCACCGCCGTGTTGTTTGGCCTGTTTTCCGGCGTGTTCTGGATGACCTTTGCCTATGGCATTTTCAAACGCACTCGAGAGAAGAACACCCCAACCTCCCCTTCAACCACCCTTCCCAAGACAAAAAACCAGAAGAAACAGGCAAGAAGGCGATCAGGCTAATCACACTCTGAGTCCAACCTGCTTCTATTGAATGGCCATGGGGTCCACGTTAAATTCAACCACCACAGGACTTTTTGGAAACTCTACCTCATACTCCCGCTGAATTATTTGAAGACCTCTCCGTGTTTCCGATAAGTCAGTCGTTTTTATCAAAAAAAGGACCCGATTTTTTTTGATCCGCCCTGGCTTCTTGGATGCCATTGGACCCAGAACCATTGGCGCTCCCATGCCCCCTTTTCCTGCTGCACCAGAAGGTCTTTTCGCTTCCATCTCCTTCAATCGTTGATGGAGAAAGTCCACGATTTGTTGCACGCGTGGGGCCTGCTCCCCCGTCACAACCAACAAAATTAAGTGGGTAGTCGGGGGATACCCTAAGAGGTCACGTAACTCCAGTTCCTGGTCATAAAACATTCGGGGACACTGGTGCCCAATGGCTGTGAGGACATGATGATCAGGAATTCGGGTTTGGAGGAGCACCTCCCCGGGCTCCTGTCCATTCCGGGCCAATTTGAGAGCCTTCGACAACATCTGAAACGTTCGTTCAGCTGATCGGAATTCAGGAATATGGAGCCCAAGATCCGCTTCAGGAAATCCAATGACAGGAGCCGTGGGTGGTTCTGATTGATGAACTAAAAATTCCGTTCCGATCATTACCCCAATGTCCCTGTGCCGGAATTGGCGTAACATCGCATCAGCCGCTTCGGGGGTTTTCACATTCTCCCGATCGAACCGGGCAACAAAGACCGACGGGAAAAGACGGCTCACCTCTGCTTCCAGTCGCTGAGTTCCCGTGCCGGAAAATCGAAACACCCTCCCCTGACATGTTGGGCAGGTTTCAGGTGTTGATTGACTCCTCTCACAGTAGGTGCACATCAAACGGGAAGGTCGCTGATAAAGTTTCAATGGAACTCCACAGCTTGGACAGTTCGAAGTCTTGCCACAATCCCGGCACATCAGCGCACCGGAAAACCCTTTACGATTGAGAAGTAGTATGACTTGCTCTCCCTCGTCCAATGACCGAGACATCCTGGTGATTAAAGCCGGGGACAGAATGGTCTCATACGGTAAGGTTCGTAAATCCACCATTTTCACATGGGCAACCTGGTGTGATGGGCGTTCCAATGCCTCACCGACCTGCTCGGTAAAGCGTCCATAGAGTTCCAAGGAAGGAGATCCAGAACTATACACCACGAGAGCCTGATCACATTCTCCTCGCATTCGCGCGACTTCCCGAGCGTGAAAATACGGAAGATGCTCATCTTTGTAAGACGGATCCTCCTCTTGATTGATCCAAACCATACCCAAATTAGGAATAGGCAGAAATACTGCGGATCGAGTCCCCACCACAACTTGCACATCGCCCTGTCGAATTCGTTCCCACCGAGCAGCACGAACCATTGTCGAGAGATGGCCATGATAGACCTCAACCTGATTATTGCAGAGGAGTCGTACCTGCTCGCCAATGATTTCAGTTTGCTGCACTTCTGGAAAAAGGATGAGGACGCGACGGCCTTTATCCAGAATGGTCTCAATCATCTTGAACAACAGATCCTGTCGAACTGATTCCGATCCCACAACTGGCATCTCCCGAAAACCCCCGTTTTCGACGGCAATCAACAATTGCTTCGCTAACCGGTTGTCTATGAACGCCGTCTGTTGAATAGATTCCGCGAGGTTCCTGGGTTCTTCAGGAGAATCAAATAATCCTCGGGCAATCGAATGCACCGGATTTCGCCTACCCCTGCTTCCACGGACCGGACTCTGAACATTGGACCCTGAAGGCAAAGTTGTCCGTTCAATAATCCACCCCTTCTTTTTCGCACGGGTCAAAATATCTGAAACATTGTGCATCGTTCGCATAAGAGAGGATCGGAGCAATCCACTGGGAGCTTGTTCTAACTTGCGAAGCACCAACTGGATGTCAGATGCCAGCGAGCGATCCAATACGGCCTGTCGACCTTTCTCCGTTAGGGAGATTCGCCTCATCACTGAAATCGAATGTGGGGGAACAATCAACCGCAAGCATGCGGAGAGAGGAGCCAGATAATACTCTGAAATTTTTTGAAGCAGCCGAAGAAGGTTGTGTTCCAACGGACGGCTCTCAACATCGGCCTCCAACGAAAGAATGGCACGTAACGGTTTTTGTCGGAACAGCGTTTGCGGGGAAGAGGAGACCTGTGCTTCAAAGAGGGTAACGACGACTCCAGAGACGATGGTAGAACCTAAAGGTACCACCACGGGGCTTCCCACATGCAATAGGGGAAGCAGATGGGGGGGGACTTGATAGGTAAAGATCTGAAACCGTCTGGCCGGGAGGACTACGTCAGCAAGCATGAGTGGTTACGGTTTTCATAAGCACAGACTCTACCAGCGAGTTGTTCTGCCGACAACGCCATTCAACGTCAACCCTCGAATCAACTATTATATAGGCACCTCTAAAAACGTAAGGTTTGCCTCGCTCGTCCTCCCCGGGAGATGCGGTTCATGAACTCAGGAGCCAAAATGAGCAAAGAGACGGGCTCACGCCCATGATTGTTCCGCTTCCTGGTCGTTCCCGCCCCCATGCTTCCGTGGCTTGCCCTCGGATAGCGGCCGTCAACACAAGGAACCGTTGAAAATTATATGTGAGATTCTTCAGCCCGATCTTGGTCCGCGCCCGGACCCGACCAATGGTTCGAATCAGTTTGCCTCCCATCGCCATGACGTGATGGCCGAAGACATGTTCGACGCGGGCGCGAATGCGGGCCCGGCGCTGATTGGTTTGCGTTTGTTTGGGCGTCAAGGGCTTATCTCGATACCCCTTGTACTGAATGCGTGAGCGCAGCTTCCGCTTCTTGAGCTGCCTTTCGATTTCTGCCGACCGGTAAGCGGCATCGGCCCATACGTCTCGGCCAGCGGTCTTGGGCTGCAACACGTCCTCAAGGACTTGACTGTCATGCACCGCCGCATCAGTGCCCGTATACCGACGAATGAGTTTGTGGTGCTTATCCACGTTCACATGATTCTTATACCCAAAGTGCCTCGCCCCATGCTTCTTCGTCCAGCGCGCCTCGGTATCCTTCTGCCGTCGCTTCGCAGGCTGGGTCTCCCAGTCCGTCGGACAGTCGCCTGCCTTCACCGTGGCGTTCTCCTCACGTGTATTGCGTTGTATCGGCACCGGGATCAGCGAGGCATCAATCAGTTGGCCGCCACGCGCTTGCAATCCCTGGCCCGCCAGATACGTATCAAATTGGGCGAAGAGTGTTTCCACGACGCCGGCTTGGGCCAACGTCTCGCAAAACAACCAGATGGTCTTGGCATCGGGAATCCGCTGATGCAGGTCAAGGCCCAAGAAGCGCATGAAGGAGAGTCGATCGCGAATCTGATCTTCCGTTTGGTCATCGGACAAGTTATAGAGGGCTTGCACCACGAGCACCTTGAACATGAGAATCGCATCAAACGGTGGCCGGCCGCACTTGGAGCGACGGAGACTCTTCTCCAGGGTCTTGCGAAAACGGGCCCAGGGGATATCCTGGGCGAGTGGCTTCAAGGGATCCCCCTTCTCCGTGAGAGCGTCGTAGCGATTGGTCAGGTCAAAAAATCCAAGTTGGCTCGGTGTGTCCATAAGCGGTCCTCCTTGGACCAGCCTTATGCCAGAATCCAACAGATTTGTCAGCCGTTTTTAGAGATGCCCATATTGTGTGCCGAGAGCAAGTAGACCCTGAATCCATAAAAAATTCCCAACCATCTTACCTGCTCGTCCTGGTAGGCAAGGCGTAATATCTGGCTTAGAAGAATTTCCGGTTGCCATGGTTTATCACTGAAATTTCAAGCATGCTGTTTGAGACACCTTGACGATTTCGACCAAAAGAGAAAGGATAGAAACGACTGAATGAAATCCTATTTAGACTGTTTGGCAAGAATTCGGTCCGCTTACATTTTTTTTGCCCGAAAATACACAGCTAGAAAGATAAACTCAGAAGCCACACAATCGTAAGAGGATAGGAGTATGGGAGGCTTGGAAATTCTTGGAATCTTGGCTCTGTTGGTTGGAATTATTGGCATCGTTATTCTTCTAAAAAGTCGAAAAAATTCACAATAAAGACCTGACAATTCTCTCTGTGAATACTATGCCATCTAATGAGGCTATTGAAAAAAACCCCAGCGGCGTTCTCGCCATTTTTCCGCGCTCATGTACTTGAAGTACGGGGTGCGGGCAAAACTGGCTGCGGCCTTGCTGGACAAACTTTTTTGAACCGTCCCGATGCCTCTGGTCTCCAACGTACCTATGGGCCTACAGGGGCTTGGAAATCCTTATTTTTCAATACAACCCCTAATGGTTTGGAAGAACCACCTCAAGGAGTCAATTGTTCCCAGGAGACGAACGTGCGAACATCTTCATTAGGGGTTATTCCAGACAACAACAGGTAGGGTCAAGAGTCAGGGATTTTCTTGAGCCGGCGGTCCAGAGCAAAGCGCGTAATGCCAAGGTATTTGGCAGCAAGACTTTTATTATTATCAGATACCCGCATGACTTCTTCAATCAAATCGCTTTCAATGCCCGCAAGAGTTTGCTCTCCGAGAATCATTTCCATGCGCACCACCTGTTGATCCCCTCGAGTGACCGCATTGACCGAGGAGCGTGCCACTTCATGAACTTCACGAGGCAGATCCCCTTCCGTCAAGCTGTTCCCACGACAAAAAATAGCCGCACGCTCCATGATATTTTCCAGTTCACGAATATTTCCCGGATAGGGATAGCGCTCCAACAGCCGTTGGGCTTCCGGCTCAATCGCC
>JAUIKP010000165.1 GCA_030430725.1 Nitrospiria bacterium | reverse complement strand
CGTTCAAATCCTCTCCTTTTCGACGGACATAATCACGAATTTGTCCACGTGATTCCCGCCCGGATTGGGGACAAAGCAAAAACGTTGTGACGCTTCCAATGACGATCCCCGTAATGAACACACTGACCATTCTTCCTGGTGCGGCATCTCTGTCGTTTTGTTTCATAAAGTTTCCTCAGTTAAATGATGATGCAGTTTGTGCATAAAAATGATTGGGGTACACGCCCCCTCTTGAAACCACCGAACAGTTCGTACTGAGTTCATGCGATCTGCCTATTCATTATCATGACGAAACATTTCTGGGAACGGACAAATACAGTTGGATTTTCAGGAAGAAGTACAGAGGTGTCCCCCTGCCCGAATGATTGTTTCAAAGCAGCGTGAAAACTTGCCTGAGAGGTCGGGATCTTTCCCGGATTACACGGTGGTAGGGGTTTGAGTGTTCCGACTACAGCCGTGTGGCAACCGATAAAATTTGGAGTTTCGTGGGGCGGACTTAGACTTCCTGTGCTCCCGGTGTTTCGCGGTTCCATACCTTCCAGTACGCACAGATTCGTCTGCTGAAATCCTTCGGGGATTCCACGAAAAGACGGGAACCTAATGGACGGATAGCCTCTCGCAACATCTGTTTTCGTTGGTGAATCACTCGTATAAGGATGTCAGATGGACCGTCAGAAGAAGGAGGCGCTTTACGTGATTCGGTTAACGACCTTTCGAAGACCCCCAAATCGTGGTCTTCTCCAAGATACTCCTCCAAGCGATGAAGCTCAGAGGCTCGTCCCGAGAAGACAGGATTCCAGACGTCTACAAGTAAACGGCAATGATACCAGTGATATTTGACATGTTTCCGCCACTCATGAAATCCTTCATCGGTCGGCTCGGTGAAGACATCTGACATCGCCTGAAACGCTTTGGCATACGTTGTGTTCAAGCCCTCATACATGACGGTTTCGTGGCAGTCATTCAGCAGGGCATCGGAAATACATTCTCGACTTTTTACCAAGCTGGTTTGAATTTCTCGAAACGACCGCTCAAGGGAGGCCCCATCATGCCACAAACTTTCAAAACGGGAGGATAACCGTCGACGGATTGGACCGAATGCCCTCCGGTCAATATCCGGTCTTTGAAGTGCCATCACATGATCATAGGTATTGATCATGACTTGGGCGTCACGGATGTCGGACATCATGCGGGCCGCATCTCTCAGACGTCTATTCTGCTGTTGATACGTTTTCCGGTTTTTCATTCCCGTTTTCGCCAATCGAATAAGCGCTCTGATTTTTTTACATCGCTTACGCACCTGGTGCGGCACAGTGATCGGATCAATAGGACGCCGGTCCAGTTCCTCCGACGCAAGGTCAATTTGTTCATGCACGATCCGCTGTATGCCTTGAATGAACGATTCCGAATGGACAAGTCGAAAAGACATTTCCGTACCTTCATCTAGGGAGTGTTGAATAATAAAGATTTTCAAGGGCAAATTTGCCCAGGGTGAGATGACGCATCAATGGCTCCGGGTCGGTTCCACAAAGCAGGCCCTGAGTCTTCCCTAAGGGTCCGTCCAGTCCTGCCCTGAGTCATGTCGAAGGGAGGGCCTCAGCCGTTTTTGCGCGCGCAGCGTTCGCGTAGTACGTGAGCACGGAAAAAGGGCGAGAACGCCGCCGGCGGCTTTTTTCAACAGACCCACCTATCAGAAAAATGCCGATTGGAGTCATGGCCCATCGACATCAATCGTATACGTCACTGCCAATTCAGCCCGTTCATTGGCATGAAAAGGACAGAGACGAACAGCCTTCTCCTGCCCGGCGGGAGAGGCAACAGGTTATTCCATACGCCGGTTCAGATCATATGCCGCGCTGATGAGGGCCAAATGCGTCAGAGCTTGAGGAAAGTTACCCAAATGCGCCATGCCGGGACCTAACGCTTCGCCGAATAATCCGAGATGATTGGCATGGCCTAGCATTTTATCAAACAGAAATTGGGCCTTTTTGACATCTCCGGCGCGAGATAAACACTCAATGTACCAAAACGTACACATCGAAAAGCTTCCATTCTCCGTTGAACGTTGATCCCGGATTCGATTTTTTTCGCGAAAACGATAGACAAGCGAATCCTCGACAAGATGGGATTCAATAGACGAGAGCGTCATCAACCACCGGGGGTCCCTCGGACTGACAAATTTGACTAAGGGCATCACCAGACTTGACGCATCCAAAATTTGACTGCCCTTATATTGAACGAAGCATTTCAACTCGGGATTCCAGAAGTCCTGCATCACTTCTTCGTAGATTTCATTCCGAACCTGTTCCCACCGTCGGATCGGTCCGGGCAAGGACCGTTTTTTCGCCAACCGTATCCCCCGATCGATGGCCACCCAACAGAACAAGCGGGAATACAAAAATTCACGAGGTTGGCCGCGAAATTCCCATACTCCATGATCCGGAACCTGCCAGTGGTCACAGACCCAATCGATCAGACGCGCCAGACTTTTCCAAAACTCATAGGAAATGAGTCTCCCATATTTATTGGATAAGTAGACGGAATCCATGAGGGCCCCCAACCCGTCGACTTGAAGCTGTTCATGGGCGGCATTGCCGATCCTGACCGGCGAAGACCCTCGATATCCGGTCAAGTTCGGCAGGGTCTGTTCGGATAGATCCCTACTACCATCGATCCGATACATGACCTGGAGAGGGTGCTGCCCGTTCTTATGGCTAAAGCGGTCTTCCACCCATTCGTTAAAGGCAACGGCCTCTTGCGTAAATCCCAGGCGCAAAAACGCATACACGGTAAAAGCGGCATCGCGAATCCAGGTATACCGGTAATCCCAATTTCGTTCTCCACCGATGATTTCCGGAAGCCCAAATGTGGGGGAAGCGACAATCGCTCCATTTGGACGAAAGGTCAACAATTTCAGAAGCAGGGCGGAACGATGGATGGTTTCTCGCCAGCGACCTTCATACCGACAGGAGGTCAACCAGTTGTGCCAAAAATTCATCGTGTTCTTAAAGACCTCCGCCACATCCTCCGGATTGGAGGCGGCGGACCAGTCACTATTGCCGGCATCCTCCAGAATGAAGGTGGCATGCTCCTCAGCTTTCAACGTGAATTGCGCAATGACATCCTGATCGTGCACCTGAATAGGAATGGACGCGCGAAGTCGCAAGCGGGTCCGATCCGGCCCGCGGGAAATAAAAACCACTTCTTTGGCATGATGTTGTTCAATGAAATGAGACGCGCTGGCGTAATTGAACCTTGGGGCGCACCGCATGCGGTATTGCATTTGCCCGCGAACGGTTTTCACACGGCGAATCACATTATGAATCTGACCGGCTTCTTCAATGGGCATAAAGTCTGAAATTTCCCCCATCCCTTCATCGGCATATAGTTGCGTCAGGAGAATGTTCGTATCGGTCAGGTACAGTTGCTTTTCTTGGCCGTTAGGACGAACGGCAAGGATGGAAAATTCTCCCCCGTGTTGTTGATCAAGCAAAGAGGCAAAAATGGTGGGGGAATCGAAACGTGGGAAACACATAAAATCGATCGAACCGTTCATCCTCACTAATGCCACCGTATGCAAATCCCCGATGACGCCATGCTGTTCGATCGGCGGGTACCGTATCAATGCTCAGGTCTCTCTTTTCTACGGAACAGGCCTGTCCTCAGGAATGCCCAATGTTGTGCGGTCTGTCACTCATGGATAGAGAGAGGTTTCACTCTATGTTCACCTACCAAGGCCTCGGAACGGTTGAGTAGGCGGAAGACATTTCACTCTTCTTGCGGGACACGATTCATATCCTGATCCACGCTCCCGGACCCGTTCCGATTGCCAGAACTTTCTCCACCTCACATTTCCATAATGACGAATCCGATTCCTCCATGATGACACTAGCATGAATGAAGTTTTTTCCTACTGGGAAGAACCCTGGGCGCCGCCTATGAGTTTACCCTTTCCAGGGCCTTTGCCAGGTCCGGATGAATCCTCTTTCTGATGTCATTTGTCTATGTGTTCAATACCCATTTTCCAACGAAACCCCTGGGTCCGGTCTTCCCTTTTCTCCCCTCCTGAATCCACGGATACCCATGATGTGAAACAGGGCTCGGTGATTCGAATTGCGGCAGTGGGAGACCTGCACTGCTCTTTTATATCTCCGGAATTCTTACGATCGGTCTGTCACGAAATGAAAGAAAAAGCTGATGTGGTGGTGTTATGTGGCGATTTGACCCATCGTGGCGATCCAGAGGAAGCGAACACCTTATCGGAGTGTCTAGAAAATTTTTCCTGTCCTGTGCCTGGTGTCCTGGGTAACCATGATCATGAACAAGGAAAGGCCGATATCATACGGCAGGTATTTGAAGAAGCCGGAATTATCATTCTTGATGGCACGTCCCATAGGGTCAACGGAATTGATTGTATCGGCGTGAAAGGATTCGGAGGGGGATTTGGAAACGAGGCATCGCAGCCATGGGGTGAAGCAATCATGAAAGAATTCGTCCAAGAGACCCAACAGGAAGCTCGAAATTTTGAAGCTGCACTCAGGCAATCCAAGAATACTCACCGTGTGGCGATTTTACATTATGCCCCTATTCGGGAAACGGTTGAAGGTGAAGCAAAGGAAATCATCCCGTTTTTTGGGTCCAGCATGTTAGAAGAGGTCCTGATGCGCTATCCGGTCAATGTGGTGTTTCATGGACATGCACATCATGGGAAAATGGAAGGAAGGATCAGCAATCACATACCAGTATGGAATGCGGCAATGCCCCTGCTTCATCGGACGAATCCTGCCATGCTGCCATTTTTTGTGCATACCCTCAAACTGGCAACCCCTATCGATTTTCATGAGACCTAAACCATGGTTCCACGCCAGACGAACCCCACACCATCCATCGGTATGATGGAGCGGACATCATTCATCTGTTTCATTCCTGCGGTCCCAAGCTCAATTGGGCTCGATTATGTAAACGTTTTGAGACACATTGGGAGCTCCTGCTGAGTCACCTCACCATATTTATGTTTGTGTATCCCGGGGAGATCTGAAAGATCCCGAGTTGGGTTTGACAGGACCTCTGGAAAAGACAATCCGAAAAATTAGCCGCAGCGCCCCCCATGTCGACATCCAGGGTATGTTATGGCTCTCTTCTTTCCGGAGAACAATATGTCATCCCGATTCATTCATGGAAGTATCGGGATGCCCGCCTGAATCCGATCGGAAAAATGAGTGAAAATGAAATTTGTGGAATGACGGAACACATGAAAAAAGAAAAACCCGCCGAAAAACAATGGTGGACCGGAACATCAGCGTCGACCTCCGAGGCGCCGGCTTCATCCGATTGAAGATGGCTCATGTCACATCCTGGTGAAATCCACATCCGGATTCGGTAAACCAACTCTGCGGAACATAGCATTCCTCATTTGTTGAATGACCTGATAAGATGAAAAGACCTCTCGATTCTGTCATGGACAGAGACGAGGCTGGCTTTATGTTTCAACATTCCGAGGTCGGAAGCACCAAAAGGGAGGAGACGATGGTGAATTTTTTAAATATCGAGCAATTAGAACGGGAAATTTTATATCTTCAGGAACAAAATCGAAAACTGATCAAGGAACTTTCTCAAGTGGTGAAGGAAAACCACCGCCTTCGCGAGGAAATTTTTCATAAAAAACACCCGTCCCATGGCCATCCTGACGAGGAGAAAAAGGAGGCGAGGACAGTATCTGAAGAGGTCGGGCCAAAGAACCGGGAAGACGAAGGGTTGTGCCTAAATTGACAAGGAATGACGGATGAGGCTCCTGGAGATTATGGTGCGGTCTATACCATAAATCTTTACCTATTCCCGCCCTCTTCCAATTCACGCCTCCTTTCACGAAATTCCCCATGCCTTTTGGATATTGGCCCTGTCTGCCAGGGTCTTTTGTCCATGTAAGCCATATGAATACCATGTCATAATTTGAAAATATCAATGAAAAAACCATAGACCGCTTGGAAAACATGCTTCAAAAAAAACGCGAAGATGATGGTTAGCGAGGCGAGAGTTCCCTAACGGTCGTGAAGAAAAACGGAAAATCGGATCATGACAAAGACTCGGGAAACGGTCCATATGCGCAAATGGAAATTGGTGGGAATCTTTCTTTTCCTCCAATTTGTATTTTTTGGTTGTCGATCGACCCCTCCGGAACCTCAAGTGCATGCACCGGGTCACGATGGACAAACGTCTTCAATCAAGAAATCGGATCTAGCCGGGACATGGGAATACCGTGATGAAAACGGTGCGTACTGCTTAACGTTGAATCGGAAAGGCCACGGCATGTATCCATGGCAAGGAGGGCGTTTGTCGACAACCAAACTCGACAATGGCCGGTGGCAAGGCAAATGGCATCAGACTAAAAACGATCGGGAAGGTGAGTTTGATCTTCTCTTGTCATCGTCCGGCAATCAGGCTGAAGGCCGGTGGTGGTACACACGAATAAAAAGCGACAATTCTCCCACTCAACCGGGTGGCCGATTTACATTGCTCCAAATGCCCTGTTCCCCTCAGGTCACACACAGCCTCCTCTCACCTCTTCGGTAAAGAATGAGAAGTGAGTCGTGACACTTTCACCTTGTCTACTCACGTTCTCTGAGCGGCCTTCCTCATTGTGTGACCCCATCCTTTAGTCCTGTATATCACTCCATTCGTACAGGCCGTGGTTTTGGTCAACCCCTTCAATACCCTTTCGGAACGAGTAATGAAGGGTGGCATGACCGTGCACGGAGGTGGCCTACAACGCCCCCAAACGTGTTGAGAAATAACCGTTGATCGGCAACCTCTCGCACATATTTGTGGGGGAATTGTCGTGTGCTATGACCCGGGAAACCATAGAAAAGTTCCCCGCCCAAAGGGCGGGGCTTTCCTATAACCTCAAAACAACTTCAATTGCTTCGTCTTTTGCTTCTCATACCGAGGATACCGACTGACTGGTCCGTTGAATGCCCATGGGCCTTTGGGATCCCAACTTGGACCGGCCTCCGGCCGGCCGAACATTTCCTCCTCGCTCAAAGAGCGGGGCTCCCACGTTCGTTTTAGTGAAGAAGAGAATGC
>JAUIKP010000164.1 GCA_030430725.1 Nitrospiria bacterium | reverse complement strand
AAAGCTTCGAACATGATGGTGTCGTTTGGCGATCCGCCGGCTGATGGCTTGGCGAACCACATCATCATCATCCGTAACAAAAATGTTCGCGCGCATCGGTTACACCGTTGGAAGTTGGGGTTGACAGACGCAAGGAAGCCACCATGTCATGGTGGTCCCAATACCTGACTGACTTTCCGCATGAATTTCTCCTCCATGGGCTTCAATGATATTTCGACAAATAGGCAATCCCAGTCCGGTTCCACGATGCTTGCCGGTGGTGAAAAACGGCTCGAAAATTCGTGGAAGAGCACTGGGACTGATTCCCTTTCCATTATCTCTGACGGTAATACGCAGTCCCGGTGTTCGTTCAATGGTTTCCTCTTCCAGGGACAGACCTAGACATCCTTCCTCCGACATGGCCTCAACGGCATTTTGGATCACGTTGAGCAATACTTGCTTCAATTGATCCCGATCTGCTTGGATGGGATGCGGATTGGCAGGCGAATGGAAATCGATCTGGATCGCCTTTTGTTTTATGGGTTCATTGAGGACCTGCAAAGATTCCAGTATCAGATCTCGTAATTGAAAAGTCACCGGGAGCAGGTCCCTTGGTCGCGCAAAGTCAACAATTTGGTTCACAATGCGATCCAGTCTCCGGGTTTCCTTGAGAATGGTTACAAGATCATCATGCCGGGAATCACCATCAGGAAAATCTTCCATCAGCAACGTCGTGGTTGACCCAATACCCACCAGCGGGTTTCGAATTTCATGGGCAATACCTGCAGCCATTTGTCCTAATGTAGCCAATCGGTCAGAGCGGTTCAATTGTGCACGCATATGCTCCAAAGCCGTGATATCCACATTAAATCCCTGGTACACCATGGTCTGCCCACCGTGGTCTTGAATCGGAACCGCCCGACATAAGACCTTGCGAACAGCACCGTCCGGATGCAGAAAGCGAAGAACCCGCTCAAATGGCTCACTCTGGTGGCAGGCATCCTGAAACGTTTCGCGCACCCCCGCTCGATCGTCTGGATGAATGGCTTCCCACATATGTTCAGGGTCTAACACTTCATCGGGATTCCTCCCAGCCAGAACCCAATTCTGCCGGTTGCTAAAAATCAGATGATCCTTTTTTGCCGTGAAAATTCCGATAGGCGCATAATCCACAATCCCTCGATATTTGGCCTCAGAAGAGGTTAAATCCTGGTTCAGCGTCCGGAGTTCCTGTTCCGATTGTTCAATGCGCCGGATATGATTTCGGATTTGGGTGCCCATAGTTTGCATGACTTTCGTCAATTCGCCAATTTCATCGTCCCGTTGGAAAACTGGAATATTCGGAATGTTCCCCCCGGAAACATTTTCAACGGCTTTAACCAAGGTCGTTAATGGTCCTGTAATGGACCGTGCAATGAGATGAAGGGGCACCAACAATAAAATCAATGCCAACGACCCTCCCCACACGACCACTCCCATCAGGGCCGCCCGGTCTGCCGCGCTACTTCCAAGAGCGTGTTGCAATTGCGTGACTTCTCGCCGATCAAATCGAGCCATTTCTTCACGAATTGCCAGCATGAGGATACGACCTTTTTCACTCTCGACATAGTCCGTGGCCTCTTGCGGATACCCCGCTTTCACCCGTTCAATCAGCCGATCTTTGTCATTCATTAATTGTTCGACCATTCCTTGAACAGTTTCGATTACCTGTCGCTGATCCTCAACAGACCTGACCATCTGTCTTAATGAATTCCCGAGTAACAGGACTCGTTGCCTGGCAGCCAAATACGGCTGCAAAAATGGGTCTTTTTGGGTCAGAATAAACCCGCGAAACCCAGTTTCGAGGTCCACAACTAAGCGCATATATTCAGCCGACGCGCTTTGCACCAGATACACCTCATTAAGGCGATCCTCATCCAGAGAAAAAGTTTGAACGCTTCTATAGGTCACCAGGCTCAAAATTAAGACGGCCAGAACAGGGACGCCAGAGACTAAAAGAAGCTTCCTGGCAATTGGAAGATTTAAAAAAAGTTTATTGAGAGACATGGTGAATTCTCCGAAATTCTCTTAAAATCCTTTCAATCCCTTCTCTGCCATACCTAACACAGCAAGGCCCTGTCACTATACCCCAATAGCTGGTCTAATCTCATTATGAGAGGTCCCCGCTCCGGCTTATTCGTCTATTCAGAGTCTATTTACTGAACAGGTTGAACGGATTGTCCGACCGCAATTAAGGGGGAGATACTCCATGCTCGGATTAGGAACATCTATAATCACAGGCGGAAATAAATGGCCGGCAAACCCGCATGGTGAATATCGGTGAGCCTGCAAGCATGGGGGAGGTGGACGCACACAAGACTTACTTGGATGAGATAGTATCAGCCATAAATACAGGAAACCCGTGAGTTTGATGGTGTTCTGCGACAGCTGGCACATGATGAGTCAGGATCCCCTGTGCATAGTACGCTTCCGTCACCGGTTGCAACAGCACATACACAGCCAGGAGCCCACCGATTGTCATGGAGACCGTATACGGAAGCGCCATCCACACCATCCGACCATAGGAAAGCCGGATAAGGGGGGCGAGAGCGGACGTCAACAGAAAAAGAAAAGCCGCCTGTCCATTTGGAGTGGCAACACTAGGAATATTGGTCCCGGTGTTAATTGCCACCGCCAAAAGATCAAATTGATCACGGGAAATCACTCCCTGGTGAAATGCCTGCAGCACCTGTTCAATATAAATCGTGGCGACAAAAACGTTATCGCTGATCGCCGACAGAAAGCCGTTGACAATAAAAAACATACCGATTTGGTCATCTCCATCCATACTTAAAACAAAATGAATAATGCTTCCGAAAAGTTGTTGCTCCTGGATCACTGCTACGATCGAAAAAAACACTACAAGGAGGGCCGTGAACGGGAGAGCCTCTTTGAAGGCCTCCCCCAACTGATGCTCCTCAATAATGCCATTCAAGGCCGTCACTCCCACAATAACCGATAACCCAATTATGCCCACTTCCGCCAAATGGAAAGCCAGAGCGACAATTAACCAGATCATAGCCATCCCCTGGACGATTAACCGGGCTTTACACCGATGATCCATCTTTTGAGAGGTCTCCTGGTCAAACCGCCAAAGAATATCCCTGACGGCTGGGGGAAGACTAAATCCATATCCAAACCATCGGAATCGTTCAACCAAAACACAAGTCAGGAATCCCACAATCAACACCGGAATGGTCACAGGAGACATGCGAATAAAGAATTCAATAAAATTCCACCCCGCCTTCTCTCCGATCAACAAATTTTGGGGTTCTCCGACTAAGGTGCAGACACCTCCGAGTGCAGTTCCAACCGCCCCATGCATAAGAAGATTTCGTAAAAACCCTCGAAACTCCTCTAAATTCAAGCGATGGAGGGTGTCAACCCCATGATCCATGGTATGGTCATAATCATCCTGAATACCTTTCCCTGAAGCCACCCGATGATACACTTTGAAAAACCCCACGCCCACGGCAATGATGACTGCCATCACGGTGAGGGGGGCATCCAGAAATGCGGACAAAAATACTCCCATTCCCGCAAATAGCAAAGCCAGTGTGGTCTTTGATCTGATCTCGAGTAGGACCTTCGCAAAAACAAACAACAACAAATCTTTCATGAAGTAAATTCCGGCCACCATGAAAATCAGAAGGAGGATGACCTGAAAATTATTCAATGCTTCGTGGTAGACGGTTGCTGGTTTTGCCAGTCCGATCAGCACCGCTTCAAGGGCCAGCAAACCACCGGGTTGCAGAGGATAACTCTTCAACGCCATTGACAAGGTGAAAATAAATTCAAGTACGAGGCACCAGCCGGTCACAAAGGGGCCGACGGTATACAATAAGCAGGGATTAACAATGAGGAAAGCGAGAATCGTTCCCTTGTACCACCTCGGAGCGTGGTCGAAAAAATTTTGTTCAAATGCACGAAAAAAAAGTACCACCGTAATACGCAATCTCCACAAAACTGATTCGCCAGCGAGTGGTTAACCCACAGTGCCCTAGCTTACCGTAAAGACCGGTTCTTTGTGGGCTTGTAACCGAGCTTCCACAGCCTTCTTTTCCACAATCTGCATAGCGTTATCCAACGCCTCATTAAAATGTGTGCAGATATAGTCGTCCTTCAGTCTGGAAAGCTCATTTAAATCGGCAAGAATCTGTCGGGTTCGAGGGGACATGCCGGCGGTTAACACCGCCACCCCGCGACTATTGGCAGCTTCGATTAAATCGCCTAACGCATAAGCCCCCGACAAATCCAATTCATCCAACCATTTGCAACGAATGATGAGCACATCTTTGCTGTCAAGAAGTTCCACCGTCTCGTTCAACCAATCGATCGCACCGAAAAATAACGGACCGTGAGGACGGACGATGATAATCCGATCTCGAACGATATGCTCAAAACGACCGCTCAGCTCTCCCATATTGGCCCCATTCTGGCTGATTTTTCTTGCATAATCCCTGGCGAAGGAAAAAATAAGATCTTCTTCTTCCTGTTTCACATCCTCATCCCGTTGACCGAGATCCGCTTTATAGCGATCAGACTGGTCTTTGACAAATCGGAAAAACGCCACGGCGAGTCCCATCGCCATGGCGGACAGTAAATTCCAAAATACGGTCATGAAGACCACGAGACCAAATACCATCAAATCAGAGGTTGGCAATCTTCGAACCACCGGCAGAACTCGCATATCCAGAATGTCATAGCCCGCCTTGAGGAGAATACCCGCCAAGGCGGAAAGAGGAATGGATGCAGCCAATGAACCCAGACCAAGAATGAACGAAAGCAGAACAAGCCCCATCGTAATGGACGATAAACGGGTTCGTGCCCCACTCTGAATATTCACCACACATGGCATCGTATTGGTAGCTCCCCCTAACCCTCCAACCAAACCCGAAAAGAAATTGGCTGATCCTTGGGCGACCAATTCCCGGTCACTATTGTGATGAGTTCCGGTCATATTATCGACAATAAGACAAGTCAGGAGGCTATCGAATATACATAATCCAGCAAGAGCCGCAGCCGGGACGAAGGCTTTTTCTAGAATGTCGAGATTGGGAAGATACAGCTCAGGTAAGCCGGTGGGAATATCTCCGATTTTAGGGATGTCCAGCCCCAGCACGACCGTAGTTATCGTACCGGCAAATAAGCCTATTAACGGGCCTGGCAACCAAGGCACAGGAGAAATTTTAGGCCAAACAATGACAAAAAGTAAGGTCAACACCCCGATCCCTACTGCCACAGGGGATGCATGGGCCAAACTTGAGGGCAATTCCGTCATAGCGGACGTAATACTCTTCACGCCGGGAAGCCCCAAAAACGGATTGAGTTGAAGCAACATATACAACACACCCAAACCTGTCATAAATCCCGAGATGACTGAATAGGGCGTAAACTTAATAAATTGGCCGAGCTTTAATAATCCCAACACAATTAAAATAAAGCCGGTTAAGGCGACAGTCGTGAAAACGAAAACCAGATCGGGACTCCCATCGGCTAACTTATTGGTTTGAGTCATGGAAAGGATTTGAATGGTCATCGGTCCTGTCGGCCCACCCACTGACCACGCTGACCCACTGAGTGGACCCGCGATAAGACCGGCCGCCACTGCCGACCACATGCCTGCAATCGCCCCAATCCCGGAAGCCACACCGAATGCCAAGGCCATGGGAAGCACCACCATCGCCACCGTGATTCCCGCCAACACATCCCCCCTCACATTGCTGGCAATCCCTTTAAAGTTTTCTTTGAAATTAAAATCTTTAAGATATTCCCCAATACCCGCAGTCAGGTGCTCCATTCCTAATTTCCTCCGACTCATTCCTCTCATTCGTTATCACTTAACAAAGAAGGCACAACTGCGCCCTTAAAATTCATAGAAAATTTCATCCGCAACTTACATGCCAACAATTACGTAGATGGGGTTCGGCAAAGATTTTTTTATTTTCCTTTATAACTTCCACAATAGCTGTGCGGAGATCCCCACCCACCAATAAACAGATTCCTTTGGGTGAGGTCACCTGTGCGAATTCGTACGGTGTGCCCTGTGCGAAATAACTCCCGTTACGGCATGAACAGAGGAAGGGGATTTTTCCCATTATCGGAAAGTGGAAGGAATGGGAAAATGAAACCCTATCAGGACTAACCGAGGAATTAGAATGTCAATGTCGCCATGGTATAGACATAATTGACATCGGCTGTCCCAGGGCTTTGTGGCACTCGATCAAAATAGGAGCCTTTGAAAAAACGGGTATATCCTACTTCAAATACCGAATGTCGGAAATACCCAGCCTGAGGAGCCCACGTTATGGAGGTATCCAACATGTTGCCAAGAAAAGTGCCCGCTCGACCGGTTGAGTCCTGCAGACCGCTACCCACAAACGGGCCGCGGCCATCAGCCAGCCAGAAAGTCCGTTGAGAAACCATTAACTTGACAGTGGAGGTCGGTTGAAGGGTCGTGCGAAATCCAACGGGGGAAAATATATTTGATGGAAAGATGATGCCCAAAATTCCGGTTGGTCCATATTCTGCCCGACGCTTGGCAAACAAGAAATCAAAATTCTTTTTCGGGTTCCTGTCTCCGGACGCATAGTCAAACAGATAGACGAAACGTAAGGGCCATTCGGTCGCAAAACTATAGCCCACCTCTCCGTGATGTCGATGTGCAAAGAGATCCATATGATCGACCTCTCCAACCTGGTAGATCGATTCTATCTCGTAATCGAATTGTTCTTTCGCCGGCTTGGCAAACACTCGAAATCCCATGGTGGAAAGATTACGTTTTTGAAGATTACTTCCCTCATTCAACTGAAAATAATATAACTCCCCATTCGCCCAGGGAACATGGCGGCTGGAAATCGCCGCACCGGAAAAGTAGCTAATGGGGCTAGTCCAATCCGGGCTGACGGTATGACGTTGGACCGGTTGCGTGACAAAGACCCGGAGACCCCAATCAGAGCGTTTATCTCCCCCAAGGGTCAATTGCACCCCATCAAATGATGGCGTAAAGCTTCCAAACCGATGTCCTGCCACAAGACGCCCTTTCCCAAAATCCATGATCAAACGA
>JAUIKP010000163.1 GCA_030430725.1 Nitrospiria bacterium | reverse complement strand
AGGTTTTTTGGCCGGTCCGGCGTAATAGACCACATGATCTTTCAGATATTGGGGCAATCCTTTTCCAGCATCTAATTGTTCTTTGAGTCGGGCATGCGCAATATCCCGTGCCACGACGATGGGACCTGTGAGGGAGAGACGCGTCGCTACGGGATGCTTGCGCAGCTCTTTCAGAATGTTTGCCATGGGCTGGTTGAGGTTGATTTTCACGACATGCCCTTCCAGGTCTTCGTCTGTCACATCGGGAAGGTATTTTGCGGGATTGGTTTCGAGCTGTTCCAGAAAGACGCCCTCCTTGGTAATTTTCCCAAGGATTTGTCGATCGGCTGAACAGGAGACGCCCAAACCCACCGGGCAGGAGGCCCCGTGTCGTGGCAAGCGGATGACTCGTACGTCATGGGCGAAGTATTTTCCGCCGAATTGGGCGCCGATGCCGGTCTCGGCGCAGAGTTGAAGAATCTGCTTTTCCAGGTCGAGGTCCCGAAAGGCACGTCCCTGCGTGTTGCCTGAGGTAGGCAGATCATCCAGGTAGTGACAACTGGCCAGTTTGACGGTCTTTAATGTGAATTCTGCCGATAGGCCGCCTACAACAAAGGCCAGATGATAGGGTGGGCAGGCCGAGGTGCCCAGGGTACGAATTTTTTCCCCTACAAACGCGAGTAGGGATTTGGGATTTAAGAGAGCTTTGGTCTCTTGATAGAGAAAGGTTTTGTTTGCGGAGCCGCCGCCTTTGGCAATGAATAAAAAATGATACTCCGTTCCGGGTTTGGCATAGAGGTCGATCTGTGCTGGAAGATTCGTGCCGGTATTTTTTTCGGTGTACATGTCGAGCGGTGCCATTTGTGAATACCGCAGGTTGCGCATATCGTAGGCTTCGAAGATGCCCCGGGAAAGGGCTTCGGCATCATCGCCGGTGGTGAGAACCTGTTGCCCCTTATACCCCATGGCGATGGCCGTTCCGGTATCCTGGCAGCCTGGCAGCACGCGGGCAGACGCAATGTTGGCATTTTTGAGCAGCTCTAACGCGACAAACCGGTCATTGTCGGAGGCTTCGGGGTCCTTCAAAATTTTGGCCAACTGGGCGAGGTGGCTTGGTCGCAACAAGTGGGCGATGTCGTCCATGGCTTCTCTCGCCAGAAGTGTGAGGGCCTCGGGTTGGACTTTGAGGAGTTCCTGGCCGTCACAGATCGTGGTGGAGATATAGTCCGACGTGAGTTTTCGATAGCTGGTCGTATCGGCTTGGTGTTCAAATATTTCCTGGTACTGGAATTCACCCATATCTGCATTCCCTTCTTCGTCTTAACCCCGATAATCTTTGTTGGATCCACGGTAATCGCTATCCGGTCTGCTTGGCAATCTCGTGCTCATTAGATTCTCAATTGTGCGTTTTCTTTAAATAAAACTTCAAGTGAGTCTCGAGTTTTTGGCCTTCCGTCCTTTGAATGCCCCTCCGGGATTGTAAAAGGGACATAGGAGGGTGAAAGTCCTCAGTCCCTCCCGGGAGTGCGTTGTCCGGATCAGACCCTTTGCTTGTTCTCCGTAACATTTTTTTTTGGAAAGGCAGGTGACTTCGTATGGATTTTCTTTTAATGTAGCAGGCTGCTGGAAGTCTTCACGATCATAATGGAGTGTGGTTGCCCATGAAAGTCTTGATGTTCACCAATGAATTTCCCCCTTACACCTATGGTGGCGCCGGGGCACATGTGGAATATTTGAGTCGGGAATTATCACATCTTCTTCCCATCGAAGTCCGCTGTTTTGGTGACCAACGCCTGGAAGAGGGCAATCTGAAGGTACATGGGATCCCATTGGGAGACACGCCGTTTACGGCTCCCAAGCCCTTGCATTCGGTTCTTGGCGCGGTACAGCGTTGCTGGCAAATGAACGCGGAGGGATTGGGCGCGGACCTGATTCATTGCCATACCTGGTATACCCATTTTGGCGGTATTATGGCCAAGCTCAATTTCGGTATTCCGCTCGTCATCACCACGCATTCATTGGAGCCTCTCCGGCCTTGGAAACGAGAGCAATTAGCCGGCGGGTACGATTTTTCTCTGTGGGTTGAGAAGATGGCCCTGGAGATGGCTGATGCCATTATTGCCGTCTCCGAGGGAACGAAAAGAGATATTCTCAAATTGTTTCAGGTTCCCGAAGAACGCATTCATGTCATTCATAACGGGATTGATCTGCATGAATTTCGGAATGTCCAAAGCCAAGAAGTGTTGACCCGATATGGGATTCCTGCGGGACAACCCTATGTGTTGTTTGTGGGGAGAATAACCCGGCAGAAGGGTATCACCTATTTGATTCAGGCTCTTTCCTATTTGGATGAGGAGTTTCCCGTGGTGTTGTGCGCCAGCTCTCCTGATACGCCGGCCATGGCGGCGGAAATGAAAGAGGCGCTCGACCAGATTTCGGCCCATCGAAAGCATATTTATTGGATACCCGATATCCTCGACAAATCGAGTCTCATTGAATTGTATTCTCATGCCGGGGTTTTTTGTTGTCCTTCTATTTATGAACCATTCGGGATTATCAATTTAGAGGCGATGGCTTGTGAGGTGCCTGTGGTGGGTTCTGCCGTCGGCGGCATTCCCGAGGTCGTTGTGGAGGATGAAACAGGATTTTTGGTCCCGGTTGACCAATTGGAAGAAGCGCCCTTTACCCCGAAAGATCCTGAGCGGTTTGCGCAGGACCTGGCCGATCGGTTGAATCAACTGATGAGAGATCCTGAATTACGGGCGCCCATGGGAAAAGCCGGGAGACGACGGGCGGAAGAACTTTTTGGGTGGGATAAAATCGCCAAACGCACGAAAGCGCTGTACGAAACCGTTCTTGGGGCCGGCTAGGGCCTATGGCTTTGGGGGCGGCTCCAGGTGGAGGGGCGTCTGAACGGCGGTGGGGCTATTAACGTTGGGAGTAGTGAAGGAATCCCAAACGAATGGGCTTTCCGAGTGCATGTGTGAGAGGTGGGAGCCCGGGTTTCTTACCCGGGATCGTGGCCGGTTTGAAACATGGCCTCAAGTCGTTGCACCTCCTCTTTGCGGCGGTGACGTTCTTCCACCAGCATGGAGATGACGGAATTCCAAAAGGAGACTTCAGCCTGTGACCCGTCCGTTAATCGTTGGTCTCTCCATTCCGTCGCAAAACGGGTATACACTCGAATTTCGCAATCATTGAAATTTCTGAGCGATTCAAGCAGTTCGTCTTCAGCATGCATAAGTCAACTGGCCTTCCTGAAGTAGGAGATGTGAATAATGATTGTTGGTCACAGCGAGCATGAGAGTGTGTATCGGCGGTTCTGTGCGCGTTCCTTAGTGTGACACGTATTCTTAGGGAGGAAAATTTTCGATGATCAACATGTCATCCGGTGTGAGAGCCTGTTATCGATGGATGGGACTTGTTGTGTTGTGTTTCATGGCTTGGGGTTGCGGGGAAGATCCTCGACAATTATATGAGACGGCTCAGTTCGAGGAGCAACAGCATAATCGTGCCCATGCACAAGAATTATACGAACGGATAATTCAGCAACATCCTGAGAGTGAATTTGCCGAAAAAGCCCGGCAGCAATTAGAGGCCTGGAAGACAGAGAATTCAGAAGAAGCACAATGATGGGTGTGAACCGTTCAGGAGTTGTGCTCCGGATCCATGCCGGTTCGATACATATATTCTAATCGCTTAATATCCTGGTCCCGCCGCATTCGTTCATCAATACACAGGTTCACGATCGTATTCCAAAATCCAGCTTCAGCCATGGCGCCGGCCTCCATCCGTTGATCGCGGAATTCGCTGGAGAAACAGGTGTAACGCTGCAAATCGCTGTCGTCGAATTCCCGAAGGAAGTTCGGCAAATTTTCCGTATGAGGCATGGGTTCGTGTCGATGGCTCATGATGGAAACTCTTATGGAAAACATATCGGTGCGGGTACCCTGAAGTCTTGAGGTTGTCGGGAGAATTTTTCAGGAACCCGACGAGACTTTTGCCGTCGAAGCATGACGACCAGCGGAGATGGTATTCATTGTGTACAATTTCTGAGCGTTAGTTCCTGCGGGAGGGTTCCATGTCTCCACTACACAGCTATCCTATAGCATGCGACAAGGCGACGGGGTTTAGCGGACATCCCGGAAAAAAGCAGGAGAAAATGTGGGCAGCCCAAATTCCACATGCAGGATTATCATGAGGACGCGAATAAAACTTCGCCCTATTCCCATTTTGACAAATTTCCGGGAATCGGTGATAACCGTTAAAGGCAACAGCCGGGGAGTCGTTTGTGTCAGAAGAGTCTGGCCAAACACGACATCCTCCAAAACGGCCTGCATGGGAAACCCTCCCAATTGGGTGAACAGGCCTTGTCTCACGAATAAGGCCTGATCCCCATAGACGATATGTGAATGTGTGCATCGAAAATTATCCAACCAGGAAATCACTCGTAATCGCCAATCTTTTCCGGAAAAGCGATGGCGAAATCCTCCCGCTTGAAAAGCAGGGTCGGAAGCGAGATGGTGTAATTGCCGGAAAGCGCCCTGAGGGAGTTGAGTGTCTGCATGGAGGAACAGGAGCCAATCCTGGGCGGAGGCCTGTTGCTGCATCACGAATCGGGCGCCTGCATTCATTTGTGATGCGCGTCCCTTGGGGGCGATACACCAAGTAATTCGTGAATCCTGGCGGAGGATCTCAAGGGTGCGGTCGGTACTTCCTCCATCCACGACGATGACCCGGTACGGTGGCGACTGCGACAACACGGATTTGATGGTGTGTGGTAAGGCCTTCTCCTCGTTGTAAGTGGGAATGATGACCCAAATCATAAGGCTGTGACCTACGTGCGGTTTACCGCGCCGCGTGAGGACCATTCGGGGCCAAGCGGCTATCCTGAGGATGTTCTTGTAACCATACGGGAAGGCCGCGTTGAAAGTCCTTCCAATATTCGTGAGGATCTTCCTGAATAAAATAGAAGGAGTCCTGTGCCGAATACAAGAGCGCTTTTGCCAATTCCAAATACGCGGGGGCTAATTCTGCCAGGTAGTCAGTGGAAGTGTGACCGTCGTCCACCATCCTCTTCAATGTTCGAAGTCCAAAACCGTGATGAGCCTCTTCCTGTTGGAGGAGTATCTGGCGGATTTTCCGAAATGGAGCTTGTCGTTTGAGGAGGCCCGTTTCCAGCCTTCGTAAAATGGCTTGGCCTAACCCCTCTAAAATTATTTGTTCTGCCAGAAGAGATTCCGGAAAATCCCCACGCGTCAGGGCGGTCATGAGGAGCTGGCGGTACTGATTCATCTGGTGAGAAATGACAAGAGATTGTGGACCTCGTGGGGCCAGCCATCGGATCGCCCACTGAAAGACCAGCGCATGCCGCCCCTCCTGCTTGGCCTGGCCCGCCAGAAACTGTTTCAGGCCTGGTTCCCTGACCAAGGAGGCCTGGGCTTTCGCGCAATCGTGGGCTAATTGTTCGCCCAGGACCATAAACTGGAGTAATTGCGCCAAATGGACATGCTCGCCAGGTTTCACCACCATACCAATCTTTCCTCCAAACTCTTGAGCTTTGCAAGCCTTAGCTGGACCTGAGGTTCCTGTTCAGAGCCTTCGTTGGTCACCAGGAAACGCTTCTTCATTAGGCAGTCTCCGGGGGCTTTTGGATGTTACAGCCTCCAAGCAAAATTCTTGAGGTAAGTCGGGGGTCAGGGATGGAACGAGACGGGCATGGACCTCCGGGATGTTTATTTATGGGAGGGAGGGGGGACACCATTGAGGCTCCAATCGTAGTCCAGAAATTCGATGGTGTACGAGTTCCGGCGGATATCGTTTGCCAAATCGGGATCTGATAGGAATGGTACGATATAGGCCAGCACTGAACCTGAATGATTGATGAAATCTTCCGAAAACCAATCAAAGATTTTGGACAGATAGGCGATGCGGCGTTCTCGATCGAAACGGTTGCGTGTGCGATCGTTAATAAACGCTCGGGCACTTGCTGTGAGTTGTTGATCAAGGTCCTCGGGAGTGTAGGCTGCCGATTGAAGTTTTGGACAGGATTGTGAGGCGCAGACAATAGCGAAATGTATCCGGGGCTCTTTGAAGTCGGGAATCAAGAGGTGCTGTTCCAAATCGTATAAATTCAGGAACTCCTCCCCCACCTGGTATGTCCGTCCAATAAAAAATGTATAGCGACCCGTAAGGGTTGCTGGAGAACTTCCCTCAAGAATACCTTTGATGGCAAAGGCATTATAGACATTTATCCAAAAGGCCAGACGATGGTTGGGAGTCGGAAGTTGCTGGGGTGCGATATGTTGAAGGAGGGTAAGATAACGACTGAAGTGTGAATCGTGAGCGAGTTGGGGATAGTCCACAACGCCGTTCTTCACATGAGCCATAAGTGCTTGATGAAAGTGTTCATGGCTAAAAGCCTCGGGAGAAATGGGATGAGAAGGCGTAAAGGTAGGGGGAATGGTCGAGCAGCCCAGAGAAAAGGCGAAGGAAATGATAAGAATGAAGGGCCATATCGACCGGTTAGAAAATTCCGTGATCCATTGCATAATGTTGGCAGGGTCCGGTTTTTCAATGGTTGAAGCGATTATTTCTTGCAATCCCGACGCTCCGTCGGGAAATGGCGGATCTTCCTGCGGAGATTGTTGTTCCCCTGTTCCATCAGTTACTCGAGCTAAAATGTGGAAGTCACCAGGTCTTTGCGGTTCCCCTGGAAATTTCACATAACCCATGAGTAGGCAGAAAGTGGCGGAACCAGGGTCGTGGCCGACCAGGATTCCCCCTCCGTCGGTGCTGATGTCCACCTGACGAATCCTTCGGGATCCTGCAAAAGCAAAGCCCTGCATGGTGAATGGTGTTCGGGTGGGCAAGGTATCTCCGGTTTGCGGGTCAATGATTCAAGACTTGGTGTTGACGATGGCCCCATTCGACCAGTTTTTCCGTTGATCATAGCCTTTGTAATCCAATCTGTCGATTTCCGTGATCGTTGGTTGTGAGAAAAAATTCGGGTCGGTAAAAGGGAAACGGGAACATGACCGTTCCTCGAATGGTCAGAGCGCAACGATCAGCAGGATCAAAGAGATGAGTACGATTTGACCTGACACAAAGTTCATCGT
>JAUIKP010000162.1 GCA_030430725.1 Nitrospiria bacterium | reverse complement strand
GATGGCGGTTGGGGAGAAAGCTGTGCGAGCTATGAAAAACAGGAATTTGTTCCGGCATCAAGCACACCTTCACAAACAGCCTGGGCCTTACTCGCCCTTGTAGCCGCTGGCGATCGAACCTCAAAACCCGTTCATCGTGGGATCGACTGGCTGCTCACCCATCAGAATCAGCAAGGAGGGTGGGATGAAGAACTGATGACAGGAACCGGATTCCCTAACGTTTTCTATTTGAAATATCATTTGTACTCACACTACTTTCCGTTGTTGGCTCTTGCCACATGGCAAGCAGGATTAAAGAACTCATGACCATGGTTTACGTTCAGGTATACCAATCCGTCTGTTAAAATTTTACAACTATTCACCGAACATCTGTTCTCTTCTGAGAAGAGAACACAGGGGTTAAAGAACATCATTCTGCGGCCTACGTCCAAGGACAAGAGACCATGGACAACAAGTCGCACTCGACAGCCCCTTTGATCGTCCTCGGGGCCGTTTTTCAGAATTCCCCCTACCGCTGGCTTTCAGGTTTCCAGCTCAGGCCGATATTCAGAATGCGTTGAATCAGCGTTTCGTAGGAAATACCGGCTCGCTCAGCCGACTCGGCGAGATCTTCGCCATACGCCAATTGGGCATTGGGGTTGGCTTCCAAAAGATACAGGTGCTCCTTGGGATCTAACCGAAAATCCATTCGGGCATAGCCGTTTAATCCCAAAATATGAAAGACCCGTTTTGCTGTTTGTTGTATATGCCGCACCAGCTTAGGAGGTAATCCCTCAACCTCGCCCGATTGAATCCCGTATTTTTTTTGATATTTGGTGCTCCATTTCACCCGAGCCGTAGCAATCGGCAGAGCATCAGGAGGAAGATTTTTCAGGTGTAGTTCCCAAACCGGCAGGGCTTGCAATCGTCGGTTACCTAACACACCCACATAGAGTTCCCGCCCTTCAATGTATCGCTCAACAATGACGCTCGTGCCCACACTCTGATGGACAAATTCAACACGTTCTTTGAGTTTATCTTCGTCATGAACGATAGAGGCTTGAGAAATGCCAAGAGACGCTTCCTCACTAATGGATTTGACAATGACCGGAAACGGAAACTCATCTGCCCATTTGATGACACGCCCTAGGGGATAGACCACAAACTCCGGGCATCGGATCCCATGGTAGGCAATAATTTTTTTTGACCACCCTTTATCACGAGTAAGCACAAGCCCCTTGGGATTACACCCGGTATACGGCACCCCCAGGAGCTCCAAATAGGACACCACATTTTGATCGAACTCCGGATTCCCATTGAATTCTTCCAACAAATTGAAAGCAATGTGCGGTTTCCAATCCGTTACCAGTTTATCAATAACGCTTAAATCATCTCGGACACCGACAGCCATAACTTCATGACCAAGATCCCGCAGGGTGGAGACCACATCAAATTCGGTTTTCCATTCAACTTCCGCCAAATCGGCATGCTCCACATCGTCCGGAGGCACGAGATCTTGATGCATAAGGGCCATGACGCGCAGCTTCCTCATAACACCACCCGATGTCGTCCACCATGCAAATAGTTCATCGTTTGCACAGTCAATAAAATCGTAAAATCCACTTTTGCCTGCTCTTCTGGAACGGCTAATCGCAAATTTCGTTCACGGCAATGCGCCATCATATCTTGTAAAACCTGATCAATGGTATATTGATACTCTCCCGTCCATGCCGCGACTTTCCGGCGAACTTCTTTTCTGAATTTCCTGATAAAATTCTCCGCGGATGGATTTGCCGATTGATCCGGATCCCCGGAAAAGAGACGCCGCAAGTCCCGATCATAAAAATTTGGGTAGTCCAGCCCATACCGCTCCCGCTTGTCCTGATAATGTTCCCTGAGCGTTTTGTGCAATCGCTGAATGGGGTCCACCTGTTCCCTGGTCGTCACAACTGGTGCAACCCCTGCCAACTCCTTCATGAGCCCGTCCATATATTCCAATTTTTTAAGGGCCGGCCATCCGGCATAGCGCTCACGCCAATGTGAGTGCGGCGTGAGCCAGACGGCAAAGGTTTCGGCAAAATCCTCGTCTGGGTGACTCTGGGCATACCACATATCAAGATGCAACACAAAACTTTTACTATAGGGCTTTGGCAAATAACAATCGGGATACGGAACCGAAGTATGCCCGAATATTTGTTGACGACTGCGCCGCCGCCGTAAGCGATAGGCATTCTCAATCGCATGGCCCGTCTCGTGTCGAAGAATCCGCATACACCATTCCGGGGTTCCACCCTCCACTTCCAACATCTGATTGAGCTCCAGCTTCGCTAATCGCGGATGCCCCATATAAAACGGCACGGCAAGTCCCGGCGTACCATCAGGGGAATACCAATCGTCAGATAACCATATATGAGGACGAAATACTAACCCGTGATCTTTTAATTCGCGGTATAACTGACGGACGCATTGCCCTAATTCAGTTCCGGAAATGCGAACCTTCAAATCGGACAACCGGAGATTCAACAGCTGTTCATCAGTCCAGGAAACCCATTCAGGTTCTGCGGTGTCAGGGGACTGACAGTCAGGCAATAGATCCAAACTTATAACCTCCCATACCACTGTCGGCATTGACATTTCATTACAAACACCTTCGTGAAAATCAGACTATGCCCCTTTGGGACCATACCGCATCACCCGCAACATGACGCTAAAATCTTCACTCCATTCTTTCTCTAGGTCAAAACCCTAGGCTTCACCTATTCTTTTTTGACCACTTGAATTCCATAGCTTTTACCTTTTGGCCTATGGTAGATTGCCCATCTTTTTTAGCATTCCTTCATTCAGTACCGTGCAATTTTTTATTCACACTCCGAGTCAGCGCGTCTGAAGAATCGGTGCTCAAGGCTTTATTCATTTTTTGGTCTTCATTCATGGTATCGGCCAAACGCCTGTAGGCTCTCTTCCCTGTTGATTCTGACGACTCCTTAAGCCTGACCGGTTGAACCACAGGAGATTCATCTATGTATCGCTGTGAAAAATGCCAAGGAACGATGTTGCTCGACCGGGAAGTCGACATGGAATCAGGAATGTCTCTTCTGGTTTTCTGGTGTATAAATTGTGGTCTACGGAAACAGGCCGAGCAAGCACCGATTCCTCTTATCCAAGCATCCTAGGCCAGGGCTTAGATTCCTCAATCATTTGACCCGGATTGGCAGAGAAATCCTGAGGGTTCTGCCTATTCGGGTCAGCAATGAACATTTTCCGGGAAAAAGAGACAGAGTCGTGTTACCCCCGTCTCATCGCGCACCATGTCTCCCCGCGTCCCATCAACGCGTCATGTTCGCTTCTTGTGAGGGCATGAAGTTCCGCTTTATGCAGTCCGGCGCCGGCAACCATAGGAGTATGGCCCCGCAAACTACCATCAGGAACCAGGGGAGCAAGAGGATCTAGGAATCCGCATCCAATTCCACATTCCAGTATAAATAATCCCGCCAACTTTCCGGAGCGTGACGGATGCCGATCATGAGTGTCAGGCGTGGAGTCCATTTAGGCTTGATAGGCTCCTTGAGTAACTTCATCCCGGCCTCATGCGGAACACGCCCGCTTTTCCGGTTATTACATCGCCAACATGCCGTCACAATGTTTTCCCAGGTTTTCTTGCCACCTTTGGCAATAGGCACCACATGATCAAATGTCAATTCTTCAGTGCGAAATCGTGAATAGCAATATTGGCAGGTGTACCGATCCCGGGTAAAAATATTGATACGGGAAAATTTCACCGCATGATGATTCGAGCGAAGTTTAACCATGTTGAGAAGCCGCATCACGCTGGGCAATTTAAAGGAAATGGACACGCCTCGAATATCCCGATCATAAAATTCAAGGACTTCGACTTTTCCTTGCCATAACAAATTGATGGCTTTTTGCCAGTGCACAACTCGCAATGGCTCATAGGTAGCATTGAGTAGGAGTGTCATTTCCATACAAACGTACTCTAGAGACCTCGCCAGGTTGGAAGAAACCCTGTTCCTATATCACCGACGAATCCAGAGAATCAAGAGAGTCCATGAGGCTCTTGTTGCACCATGAAGAAGTTGATATATTAAGGGTTTTGGCCACTTAGTATATGCTCATGCCCTTGAACTTTCATCCCGTTGCTAAACTTCAAGATCTCCCTCCAGGCACCTGTCAAAGTATTGAGCTTCAGGATCACGGCATTGCCCTCATTAACCTCGAAGGTGTGATCTATGCCCTTGATAATACCTGCCCCCATGCGGGGGGGCCACTGGGAGAGGGATCCGTAGAGGGGGACTTCGTCGAATGCCCCTGGCACGGATGGAAATTTGATATCAAAACCGGGGTTTGTCAAAAAAACCCTAACCCGAGCTGGAATGTGCCCTGCTATGAAGTCCAGGTGGTTGATGGCATCATCCATGTCGCCCCACCAACGTCTGAAAAGGGGCAAGAGTAAGATTCTTACAACTCCGGAATTTTGAAAATGCCCTTCCTCCCAACAACTTTCACCGCCTAATCACCACAAGACGGATCGAGGGAACTCCACGGCATCCAGATAAGAACAGTGATCTGTTGAAATAAGGAGAAGGCTACGAGCAGTCCCTTCTTCGAACTGGCTCAAACAGGGAAAAACCGCAACATGCCTGGAAGAGATGAAATTTGATCGCCATGGGGAAGTGGCGGCAAATTCTCAAAGGGCATCAATTGTTGGGCGGCCAACGAAATCACTCGAATCGACTTTTCTTTACTATCCACTCTCCAGGCATATTCCCGCTCGATCCACTCTACGGAGCCCTTCTCTCGCACTATTTTTCGTACCATATATTTATTCTCGCCTTGTGCGGCCACCTGCCAATCTCCCTCATGAAACGGAATGCCCTTGGCTTCCAAATCATCCACCATTAACTGAACCGCTTCGTCCAGCGTATAGCCTTGCCGGGATCGGTGCGTTTTGACCAACTCCAGTGCTTCCAATGCAAGAGGATCATCTGGAAGATGATACCCGGTCGGTTGGACATAGCGATACAGCACAAAAAATCCTATGACCAGGAAAACAACAAGAACATAACCGATGATCATTTTAAATTGAGTCGACATGCCTGTTACCCATTGAGATCTTTGAAAAACTCCTTATTTAACGAGAATGCATCATTCCGGTTACAAAGACATCCGGTCATATGGGGCCCGTCATCCCATTGGTGTTATAGCACACATGATTCCTACATGCCTCCTACGCTATCCCTTGGTAGCACTCACAGGCCTTTGTTGCCAATTGTCCGTCTGTCATTTCCTGATTTCAGCTGTCCCGTAATGCCTTTGTTAAGGCATGAATTACCCTATTATTATCACGTGGGTAGCGAATGGCAAGCCGAAGTGCCGGCTGAGTTATTCCAGAAAATGTCTGACAATCCCGAACTAAAATCCCCTGTCGGGCCAGTCGTGAAACAAGACCGGCTGTCTCACATTTCGAAGGTAACTCCACCAGCACAAAATTTGCGGATGCCGGAATGATCCGCACACCGGGGACTCCACGTAACCGCGTCATAAATCGTTGTCGTTCCTGTTGAATAAACTTCACACTTCGTTGTCGGTACTTGAGATCATCTAACGCCGCAACACCCGCCTCTTGCGCAAACTGGCTGACCGACCATGGCGGGAGCAGCCGACGGATTGTGGCAACCGTCTCCGTCGGCCCCACCATGTACCCAAGACGAATTCCCGGCATACCATAAAATTTTGTTAAACTTCTGAGAATCAGCAATCGTCTGGCGTTCGAAATTTCTTTGATGAGGGAATGAGAGGGGCAAAAATCGATAAAGGCCTCGTCAACCACCATCCAAAGCCCGGCTTGTTCAATCTGTCGATAGAGCGTTCGAAGGGATCGGGACGTCACCACTCTTCCTGTCGGACTATTCGGATTACAAACAAACACCGCCTTATGTGATTCCGTACCCCTTCGCTGGTCCTTCTGAAAACCGGAGCGGAGAGCCTTTACGAGAAGCGAAAGCTGTTCCATGGGAGGAGCATACTTGTCCCCGGACGTAGCCAGGACATACGTACAGCGCGCACCCGCAATATGAAGAGACGTCTCATACTCCATAAACGTAGGACCTGCCACAAATCCCTGGCAAAGAGACAAAGCCAGAGGTAGAATTCGAATCAATTCGGATGACCCATTCCCCACCACAATCGAGTCCGGTGAGATTCCATGCTCTTTCGCGAGTCGCATACGCAACCCGTCAGCAGAAGGATCGGGATAATGCCCACAGGCAGATAAGGCTTGCTGCGTCGCATTCAACACGGAAGAAGGTGGACCAAGCGGATTAATACTGGCACTGAAATCAATGAAGGAGTCCACCGGTCGTCCGAGCACCTTCGCGATGTGATGGACGTGTCCTCCATGCACAACCAGCCGGGTCACCACATCACCCAACCCATGATCCCCATAAACACTATCCCATAGGCAATCCCCATGACCTGTAATGCGACCGGAATGAGTGCCATGGAACATGGTAGGAGCGGATCACCTAACCTGGCACGCACTTCCAGTACTCCGTCATAGACATTACCTCCGCCGAGTTGAACGCCAAGAGCACCAGCCATGGCCGCTTCGGGCCAACCACTATTCGGACTGGGGTGATGTCGCGCATCCCGCCAAGAAATTTTCCAGGCTGAAACCCCGGTACCCAATCGAATGGCCGCGGCTATGCTCATGGCCACCGCCGTAAGCCGAGCCGGGACCCAATTGACAAGATCATCGGCACGGGCTGATGCCCGGCCAAAGTCACGATAGCGATCGGTACGATAGCCAACCATCGAGTCCAACGTACTGATTGCTTTATAGGCCATCGCACAGGCAGGCCCACCCAATGCAAGATAGATCAGCGGTGCCACGATACCATCTGACGTATTTTCAGATACGGATTCCACGGTTGCCCGAACAATCTCTTTTTCTGTAAGGGAGGCCGTATCCCGCCCTACTAACCGGCCTACCTCCACCCGAGCCGAAACGAGTGACCCCATTTTCAACGCCCGATGGACCCGCATGGCATGATCCCACAAATCCCGACCGGCAAGAGTGGTAGAGCCCAGCACCACCCATACCACCATGCCAAATTGGTTATGCACCAGAGCAGCCCATTCCAGGATGCC
>JAUIKP010000161.1 GCA_030430725.1 Nitrospiria bacterium | reverse complement strand
TTGAGATTGAAGCTCTTCATCGTCTTTCTTAGTATGACGCTGTTCAGTGGAGGCGGTCCTCTTTATGCGGCAGTCTCCGGACAGGTTTCGCTTACAGATGGCACCATTCTCAAGGGCAAGATATTTGGCATGACGAATGGTGTCCTCCGGGTGAGAGCAGCGGCGAGTATGCACAATCCCATTCCGCTTCGTTGGAAAGAGGTAACGGGGTTGGCGACTGAAGAGCCGGTCACTGTTGTTCTGGATACCGGCGAGATCTATGAAGGCCGAATCCAATTGGCTGAATCCGGGACCATCCAGGTGTTGAGAGAGCAGGACCCGACTCCCGTGATGATCACCCTCAATTCCGTCAAGGCCATCAAAAGCTCAAAAGAGGAAGCCGGGGCGGGTGAAGAGGAAGAATTAGATGAGATCACTCTCAAAAATGACATGCATCTGATCGGAACCATTGTCTCGATGGAAGAAAAGACCCTTACTATCAAAACGGCTTATGCGGGAGATATATCGGTTCAGTGGGATGAAGTGGAACAAATTCAATCGCGAACACCACTTTCCATTCAAGTTTTTGATGAGGGGCAAGATTCCAACGGAGATGATTTTCTCAAAACCTCCCGTACGACTGTGACCGCATTAGGCGGAAGTGAAGGCATCTCGCCGGCGCGTGTGAAGACTATCAATATTCCAGAACTTCGTTACAAAGGAAACTTCGACCTGGGAGGAAACCGCACGAAGGGGAATACGGACACCACGGCTGTAAACGCCTCAACCGACAATACGATTTGGACAGAACGACACCGTGGCCTCATGAACGGCAAGTATGCCTTTGCCTCGGCCGATGGAGACAACACAGCCAAAAATGCCAGAGGCACACTCGGCTACGATTATTTTTTCACCAAAAGGTTGTTTTCCACCGCTAAAGAATATCTTGAATATGATAAGTTTCAGGGATTGAAAATCCGGAGTACGACCGGCCTGGGACTCGGATATCAGATTTTTGATTCTCCAAGCCACAGTTTAAGTGTATCCACCGGGCCGGCGTTTGTGTATCAAAAGTTTAAAGAGACCGGGACGACCAAAACCGTTACCGCTTCGTGGGGCGTGGATTGGGAATATGATCTGATTGCAGATCGGATACGGATTTTTCACCGACAAAAAGGATTTCGCGACCTGGGAGTAGGTGACAGTACTGCCCTACGGTGGACATCCGAGCAGGGAGCTCGCATAGAAGTGTATGGGAAATTGTACCTGAAAGTGGCCTTCGAATACCGGTATAACAGCGACCCGGAGCCAGGGAAGAAAAAATCGGATGAAGCGTTCATATGGGCCTTGGGCTATGAGTTTTCGAGTTGATTGACGGTGAGTCTCCCGCCTTTTCTCCCAACCACTGCGAACGACCACTAAACCCTCCGGCACTCGGAAATGGGTCCCCATACTTGATCTTGATTCACATTTCGGGAAAGGTCCACTTGTTGTTTAACTGGCCAATCATTGACACCACCTGTGTTATCCGTAGAGTCGGGACAGATTCAAACGTCTGTTCCGGCACCGGACTCATCATAATATTGTTCAGTGCGAATGGGACAAAGGCCTTTTTTTCTCACAATGGCCGTCACATCTCGAATCATACCGCCATTTCCGCACAGATAAAAAGTGACATTGCTCACTGATGCAACTTTGTTCTCGACTAATGTTGTCACTCGTCCAATGTGACCTTTCCAGCCGTTTTCCGGCCTGGACAGGATTGTGAGAAATGTGAAATTCGGATGCCGCCGTACAAGGGAGTCCAATTCATGTTGATGGTAAAGGTCCCGCTGGCTCCGCAACCCCCAATACAACGCCAAGGTTCCAGTTTCTGGCTGCTCCAGGAAGGTAGAGAGCATTGAACGAAACGGCGCAATCCCGGTTCCCGTGGCCACAAAGATAAGGTCTCGCCCGGCCTTCTCTTGAAGGTAAAACGATCCATTGGGCCCTTGAAAGGTTACCGCATCTCCTTCATGAAGACTGAACAAATAATTTGAGCCAGGACCTTCGGGCACCCGGTTAAAGAGAAGGGTAATCTGGTGGGATTGACTTGGCGGAGAGGCAATTGAATACTGCCGCGGAACAGGCTGTTTCAATCCCGGATGCCAGACGTCCAGAGAAATCCACTGCCCGGCCTTGAATTCGATTGTATCCGGGGTGAGTAGGGTGAGTTCTAACTCACGGACATCATGAGTCAGGTCCTTGACTCGACTGACTTGGGCGTTAAATTCTTGCACTATTTCAGGTTCCTGCCGTTTGAGATTATTCTCTAGAGGTTCAGCACACAATACCAAGCTAAAATACCGGCTGCAAAAATTTCAGGAAATTTGCCGCGCCGAACATCATTGATGGCGACTGCCCATCAGGGCCTCATTTAGAATAGCAAAAAAACGCACAAAAATGCGGGAGCCAGGAAGAACAAAGGGGAAGATGAACAGAGACCGCATTCCTTTGAACAGAACACCATTCCACTGAGAAACAACAAAGGGATGCTCTTCACCTCATTTGTCCTACCCGTCCCCAATCCCCGTATCCTGTTACATGGCTTGGGTCACTCGCCTTGATTAACGGATACTTCCTCCCACATCACCGAATCCCCCAAATACCTGAAACCAACTCAAGGCCGGCCTGTCCTTTCTACGCGACAGATGCATGGATTTTATATTCCTGATGAATTCGTCTAAAATCTCCTAGCTATAGCAAGACCGGATTGTATTCGCCTCATACGGCAGTAAAAATGGTCCTTTTTGCATTCCATCGATTCATTTGATTTGAATGTTTTGGGAGTCGGGCATGGATTTTCCTCAATTTATCGAGCAGATCAAAAAAACTTATGGCATCACGAATGATTATGCCCTGGCAAAAAAACTCAAAGTGAGCCAACCTGAGGCCAATTGGTTTCGTCGCGGCAAGAAAGTCCCGAATGCCACGGTTTGCATCCGGATAGCTAATCTTCTCAAAAAAAATCCTGTTGAACTCTTAATCGTCGCCCAGAAAGACCGGGCCGCCCCAGAAGAAAAGAGCCATTGGGCCATGGCCCTGTCAGCTGTCGATGTCATGATGCATGTGCCGGAACGACCGAAGTACATTCCCCGCAAGGTGGAAGCCATAGGTCAGGAACTCCGCCAACTTGAATCCCAAATGCTGTCCTATGAGGGGACCATCGCTCAGAATGAAGCTATTCAACTGCTGAATACGGTGGAGTCCACCATTGATTCGATGATGGAACGATGGCAGATATGGAAACGGGAGGGCCCACTCTTTCCGAGTTATTTACTGGCAAATCAGGCAGCGGTCCAGCGAGGTGTAAAAATTCGGCGGGTGTTTATCTTCACCAGAGAGCAGATGACCGATGATTCTCAAATCGAAGACAGCCTTCAGGTATTAAACGATCAACGACACGCAGGGATTATCGCATTCTTCGGATTTCGCGAGCAGCTAGCCACCGCCCTCACCTATCAACGATTGGCTGCGGAGTTCAGAGCCCGTGGCGTCAAGGAAGAGATTAATGCCGCGTTATTCGATAACGAAATTCTCATCTTCTCCCGATCCTATGCCACCAAGGATTTAGGTATGAACAGGGCGTCCTTTCCTATCACGGTTATTGACCAGTTGAATATTTCCTGGAAACCGGACCATTTACGTGATCTGAATCCGTGTCCTCTTTTTGAAACTCGTTTTGTCTTTGAATATCAAGGAGAACGCCAGTTCAAAACCCAACTCGGTCGGTTTCTTCGGACATACACTCAAGACAAAGACTAATGATGTCCTCCTGCCGCCACCCCGTTTATTCAACAGTCGACAGAAACCCCTCTACCCCTTTTGGGGCTCTCTTTGAACCCAAGTCCCCAATAAAATGGAGGATAGCTAAAGCCACAAGGTGTAGCACCGCTTCTCCATTTTTCGTTAGACGAGAGCAGAGGAGTGCACTGGATTTTTTCTTATCGGTCCTCGATAAAAAGAAATTCCCGCGCAGGAGGGCCGATGTAGGAGGCACGTGGCCGGATCAGACGATTGTGATCCTGTTGTTCGATGATATGGGCACACCATCCACTCATCCGGCTTGCGACAAAAATGGGCGTAAAAGCTTCTTTGGGAATTCCAATGAGCAGATAGACCACTGCCGTATAAAAATCCAGATTCGGGAGGAGTCCCTTTTCTTCTTTCATCGTCTGTTCAATAATTTCGGCCATCTCGTACCACCGCGTTTCATCCGCATGGTGACTCAACGCGTTCGCCCGTCGTTTGATGATGGCCGAACGCGGATCCTCGTGTTTTAAGACTCGATGGCCAAACCCCATGACCCGTTCTTTCCCGGTCAGTTTGGAATGGACCCACCCTTTCGCGTTTTCCGGATCCCGAATAGCGTGGAACATCTCCGCCACAGCTTCATTCGCTCCCCCATGAAGGGGTCCTTTGAGTGTCGCAATAGCCGCAGTGACAGCCCCATACAGATCCGCCAGGGTTGAGGCCGTGACCCGGCCGGCGAACGTCGAGGCATTCAATTCGTGCTCCGCATAGAGATTAAGAGAAACCTCCAGTTCTTTCGCATGATCTTCCCGGAGACTCCCCGTCAACAGATACAAGAGGCTTTGAGCCACGGACGTTGTCGCCGGGGCCTGAAAAAAAGAATGATCGTATGGTTTCCGAACCGCCAAGGAAAGAAGGAGAGGCATCTGTGCGAGTAACCGGACGGCCTTCCGGAGATTCGCCTCGTGGGAGATATCCTGCGCTTCAGGGTCGATCAGCCCGAGAAACGATACCCCGGTTCGCAGCACATCCATGACATTTGCAGAAGCTGGAATCGTTTGGAGAAATTTTTCCACGACCGCGGGTAAGGACCTGGCATGAGTCAATTCAGTTTGCCACTCCTGAAGGTCGCAGGGTGCCGGCAGATCTCCATGCAGTAATAAATAAGACACTTCTTCAAATGTCGTCTGCTCGGCCAGATCTTCAATGGCATATCCCCGATAACGTAAACTTCCTCTCGTCTCATCTATGTGGCAGATAGCCGACTCCCCCACCACCATCCCGTCAAGTCCGGGATTATGAATGGCCGTTTCCATGGCACACCTGCCTTTCCTTACAGATCTGTTGACCTACTCTGCCCTGCGGTGGTCCAAAGAGGCCGACAGTTGCATGCTCAGGGTTTGGAACCTTCAACGCGCCTCTTTTATTCCTTTGCCACATGTTCATACTGTTGATAATCCAAGACCTCATACAACGCCTGCCTGGTTTGCATGCGGTCGAGAAAAGCTTGCTGCGTTCCCTGTTTTTGTAATTCCAGGAGAGCGGCTCGGCCTTCCTTCGCCATCACACGAAATACGGTCATGGGGAAGAGCACGACGTGATATCCCATTCCGGAGAATTCGTTGACGGTCATATAGGGAGTTTGTCCCCATTCAGTCATATTGGCCACAAGAATACTCCCTGAATGTTTCAGAGCTTTGGCTGCCGTTTGAAATTCTCCGGCAGACTGCAGGGCCTCCGGGAAAATCGCATCAGCCCCGGCGGCCCTGTAAGCGCGAGCCCTCTCAATGGCGCCATCCAGACCTTCCACAGCCCGGGCATCCGTCCTCGCAATGATGACAAGGTCCCGGTCCTGTTTGGCTTCAGCTGCGGACTGAATTTTTTGACACATGGCCTCACACGAAATCAGGGTTTTTCCGGGCAAATGGCCGCAACGTTTTGCCAACACCTGGTCTTCCAATTGGATCCCCACAGCCCCGGCTGACTCTAATTCCTGGACCGTACGAAACACCTGGTGCCTCTCTCCAAATCCCGTATCGGCATCGACGATGACCGGAATCTGAACCCTTTGCGTCACGTATCGGGTTTCTGTCACCACCTCCGTCATCGTTAACAGCCCGATATCGGGGAGTGCCCGGGAAGCGGCCAGTCCCGCTCCTGACACGTATGCGGCCGGAAAACCGGCATCCTCTACCAATCGAGCCGAAAACGCATTAAAAACGCCCGGCACCGCCAACGTGTCCCGTTGAAGCTCGGTTCGAAAGCGGCGTGCCCGACTGTGCGAAGTCATTGGTTTTCCACTCATCGGCTACCCATAACCGGTAATGCCGACACCAGGACATTCACGTCTTTCAGACGGTCCAGTTCCCACACGGTTTGGATAAGTTTGGTCATATCTTTCCGGCCGATTTTCCGTGAGGTTAACTTTTGACACTTCAATTCCAGTTCGCGATCGGTGAGCGGACGGCGTGGATGACCTTTGGGATGGTCAATCTGAGCCGTGAACGTCCTGCCGTCCATCAGGGTGACTTCGATTCTGACGGACATGGCATCCGGATAGCGCCCGGAAAACTCTTTGACTTCCTCAACACGAATTTTCTGCATAAGATTCAATAGAATAGGGTCGTTCAGGCGACGCGGAGAAAATGACCGGGGAGAGATTTCCCCATCCGTCAGAGCGACTGCCACGCAAAAGGGAAGACTATGATCAGCAGTTTCACGGGTTTGAGGATGCCACTTTTCCTGATCCCGCCCAATGATTTCGATCGCCACATCACCACTGCCCACCATAATGGCTTTGATTCGATGGACAGGGTATTCCCCACACGCCGCAATCAATTGTTCCCGAATGGCGAATGCCGCCTCCACCGCCGATTGAGCATGATATTCCACCGGATGGGGCTTAATGTAGGTGTCAAGAATTTTATAGGAAGAGCCGTGCCGTCCCCCCATTTCCGGGAGAGAAAATGATCCGGAAATCACCTTCATGAACCCCTTTTCGCCTTCAAACATTGCCTCCGGTCCGGTCATACCCTCGCGAGCCGCATAGCCTGCGAAAATTCCATTCCTGCCGGCATTGGCAAACGCGCAGGCTTTCCATAGGGAAACTTCCCCCACTCTGGTCTGACGAAGTGCTCCAGCCGTAATACCCGCCAGATTGAGCGCATGCACGATCTGTTTTGTGGGGAGTTTGAGCAGCCTGGCTGTGGCGACCGCGGTAGAAAATGCTCCATAGGTGACGTGATCCCATCCTCGAGGACGAAGCGCGGCGGCATCACAAAGACGGCACTGAATCTCATAGGCCAGCACGATGGATTGAATGAATTGCCGGCCATGAACATGAAGGCTCTCGGCAACCGCCAGGCAGGCGGGAATATTGTCTGACGGATGAGCGGGCTCCTTGGAGAGATAGGTATCGTT
>JAUIKP010000160.1 GCA_030430725.1 Nitrospiria bacterium | reverse complement strand
ATGGGTTCCAGTCCGAATCGTTGTTGGAGTTTATTGGCCGAATCGGCTTTACCCTCACTTTGCCGGATGATCTTGAGCACCTGATCCAGCGCGTCGAAAATACGTTTAAATCCATTCAGGATATGGATGCGCTTTTCCAGGACTTGCAAATCATAGCTGAATCTTCGCTTGACGGTGACAAACCGAAAGTCGATGAACTGTTCCAGCATCTGCTTGAGGTTCAGGCAGTCAGGACGGGCCACGGTCGATCCCGGTACCGGAACCAGGCACGTCAAATTAACGGAAAAATTATTCTGCAGCGGCGTATGTTTAAAGAGATAGGCCATGGCCAGATGGGGATCGGCATCTTTTTGTGTCTCAAGCGCGATTTGAACTTTGGTTGTGGACTCATCCCGGACATCCACCAATTGCGGAACCTTTTTGGTGATGATTAATTCGCCGATCCGTTCCACAATCGTGGACTTATCGACGGCAAAGGGAATGGATGTAATGAGAATGGCTGATTTCCCGTGATTCAAGGCTTTGACTTCATATTCTCCGCGAAGCCGGATCGACCCCTGTCCGGTCTCATACATTTCCCGGATTTCAGCTTTGTTGTTCAAGATTTCGCCGCCGGTCGGGAAGTCCGGGCCTTTCAGGTATTTCATGAGATCGGAAATCGAGGCATTTCGTTTCGCAATCAGGGCGATCGCGGCCTCGATGACTTCTCCTAAATTATGAGGAGGGATATTGGTGGCCATGCCCACCGCAATGCCTGTCGAGCCATTCACCAGCAGATTGGGAAAGCGGGCGGGAAGTACCAGCGGTTCTTCGGCTTTGCCGTCGTAATTGGGTTGGAAGTCGACCGTGTTTTTATTCAGTTCATTCAGCAGTTCGAGTGCGAGGGGTGTCAGACGGGCTTCGGTATAGCGATAGGCGGCGGGACGGTCACCGTCCTGGCTGCCGAAATTTCCATGGCCATCCACCAGGGTGTTGCGCAATGACCAGGGCTGGGCCATGCGAGCCATCGCGTCATAGACCGCTGCGTCCCCATGCGGATGCCATTCACCGATAACGGACCCCACCACTTTGGCACTCTTGATGGGTGGGCGGTCAGGCACGAGGCGATGATTGTGAAACATCGAAAATAAAATGCGCCGCTGCACCGGTTTCAATCCATCCCGGATATCCGGAAGGGCCCGAGAGGTAATCACCGAGAGTGCATAATTGAGATAGCGTTGCCGCGTCGTTTCATCCAACAGAACGGGAATGATTTCTGAAGGGATGTTGGTGGAATTATCGGTGCCAGACCGGGTTCGCTTGGCCATACGTTCGTATCCTTTGATGACTCAGAGGGTCTTGAAATTCATGTGGGATTCGGGATCTCGGAGGGTGAAGCCGCCTTATGACATTACTGGACTGGCGCGGGCGAGGGGCCTAAGTGTGTGGTGGACGGTTCCGCCGGTTCTTCATCCGTTGGTTTGACCAGAGAGGGCAATCCCAACTGGTCTTTGATGCGGGTTTTCACCCAAAACGGGTCCCACCATTCCGTGGGATTCACCTGTTCGCCATGCAAAATCAAACTAAAATGCAGGTGATCGCCGGCTGCGAGGCCGGTGGTGCCTGATTTGCCAATAATTTGCCCAATGGTGACAGCGTCACCGGGTTTGCCCTCAATCGAGGAGAGATGCGCATACAAGGAAAGCAATCCATATCCATGATCAATAATAATCGTGTTTCCGTAAATGCCCAGGTATCCAGCGAATATTACAACTCCGTTATTCGCGGCTTCAACGGGATAATGCTGGGTGACGGCGAGGTCAAACCCTAAATGATCTTGGGTATCGACGACCTTTCCCTTATACGTATATTTGCGGTGATCAGCGAAGGAGGCTTCGACCTGTGAGCCCGACAATTGGCGAAACGCCCCTTTCCAGAGAAATTCATGGCGGCTGCTCTTGGCCAGCTTGGTAATGGTCGCGTTATTCATGCCGCGTAACGTGTCGTTGACCAGAAGGAAATCTTTCAGTGGGTCGTCCAGACTTTGTAATTCCGGAGTCTGTGCCAGAATGGTCGGAACCGTTTTACGAATAAAGGAGTCGGAAATCCTGATGGAACGGGTACGCCAGGCTTGAGGTTTGACTGTGAAGCTCACATCCATGAGAGCGGAGTTGCCATACCCGTCGTCTGCCATCACTTGAATCGGGGTCGAGGACGGCAAATTGTAAGGAAAGGCAATGAAGGCAAACATTCCGGCTTTATCCGGTGCAGGATATCCCGGGAAGAAGGCCTGTCCAATTTTGATCCCGTGAGTAGACACCTCCGGGATCACTCGATACCTGACGATGCCTGTTCCACCTTGCACGATGGTCGTGGGGGGGGACAGGAGTTCCAATCTGGGTGGAGTAAATTGTGGGGTAAATTCCTTCTCCAGCCGTTGTCCGTTACCTTCAAACCAGTTGCGCCAGGAATAATCCCTGGCGGTCACAATGAGCTGAGCCTGCCCCTGTCGTCGAGGCAGGTCCGAGTCGGCATAGGGAACTATGTTCAGCGTGAATTCATGGTCCCGTCCTCCGGCTGCCGACAACAACCCCTCAGAAGAAAACGATTGGTCGGCCAGGCTGAATGTTTCCAGGTTGTGAACAATCCGGACTGAGATGTCCCGAAGACCGGTCCCATTATCATGAATGCGAAGAACCAGTGGCGTGGTTGGGCCGACCTGCTCGAACGGTTGCTCGAGAGAGATCTCAGGGGCGGTGGAATCTCCCCAACGTGCGCTTCCAATTAATCCCAGATAAATGGCGATAAGAGCCAGGACGATGATAAACAGCAAGCTTTTTTTAGACACGATCGAGCTAACTCTTCCTCCAAAGGATGATGCGAGCAGGACAAGAAATGTTCCTCTTCTTATACCATACCCAGCCTTCAGAGCAAGTGTGTGGGTATCTGAACAGATGTGAAGCGCGCGTTCCTGATTTCCAACCATGGAAATCGGTTCTCTCTACTCTTGACATGGACAGGATGATCGCCTAGCCTGTGCCGGGCCACAGCCAGGCCTCATGTCTCATATCCCCTCCTCCTCGGGCCCTGTATTCCGTCCAGATGGATGATGTGGGAATTCCCGCTCCCTGAATGGTTGATCAGGAGCTTGGTTTCATGGAAGAAGCCGGTGGCTTCTTGGTGACAAACACATTCCGGAACTTTTTCTCAATATTCCTTTATTTTGACAAATGGTGTTCCGATAATATGTCGGTAGTGCCGAACAGGCTCCAGCCTGATCGGCATTTTCTGAATCAACCGTCTTTCCACATGGGGGGCTCATGCCAGGGTTGAGTGATATTCTAGGGTGGTTTTCGAGTGATTTAGCCATCGATTTAGGAACGGCGACGACACTGGTCTATGTTCGTGGTAAAGGCATCGTCCTGAGTGAACCCTCGGTGGTAGCCATCGAAAAACAATCAAACACGGTATTGGCCGTGGGTGTCGAAGCCAAACGCATGGTAGGCAGGACGCCGGGTAATATTGTGGCGATCCGCCCGATCAAAGAAGGGGTCATTGCCGATTTCGCCATGACCGAGCGCATGTTGCATTATTTTATTACCAAAGCGCATAACCGACGGGCCTTCGTCAGGCCTCGCTGTATTATTGGCGTGCCATCCCGTATCACCGAAGTTGAGCAACGGGCCGTCCGTGAATCAGCCAGCCAAGCCGGCGCCCGGGAAGTCTATCTCATTGAAGAGCCGGTTGCGGCAGCAATTGGAGCGGGGTTACCGATCACGGAACCTTCGGGGAACATGGTGGTCGACATTGGAGGAGGTACCACCGATATTGCTGTTATTTCTCTAGGGGGCATAGTCTGTAGCGAGTCGGTGAAAGTGGCGGGTGACTCCATGGATGATGCCATTATGAGTTATATTAAGCGACGGTATAACCTCCTGATCGGTGATCACATGGCGGAAAAGGTGAAGATCGAAGTCGGATCGGCTTATCCGTTAGAACAGGCCAAAACCATGATGGTCAAAGGGCGGGATATGATTTCGGGTATTCCCCGTACGGTCGTGGTAAATGATTCTGAGATTCGGGAAGCATTGGAAGATCCCATACATGCCATCGTGAATGCCTTACGAAACGCGTTGGAGAATACGCCGCCGGAGTTGGCCGGAGATATCATCGATAAGGGAGTGGTGATTACAGGCGGGGGATCGTTGTTGCCGGGCATTGCCACACGGTTTCAGGAAGAAACCAATCTCCCCATTATTACGGTAGAAGATCCCTTGACCTCCGTCGTCTATGGCGTGGGAAAAGCTCTTGATGAAGTCGATTTATTTCAAAAGATTCAAAAATTTTAATGGTTGGCTAGGGCAATGTAACAGAGACGTTGGGTGCGATCTGAAAAATCTTCCCTTGATGACCGATTACATAGAGTTCTCCCTCACGATCTTCGCCAAAAGACGCAATTTGTAAGTCCGTATTCAGCAGCTGTGTCGTCTGCCCCTCGCGATAGCCCCAGATTTCGCCGGTACAAAAATCCCCGAACACATAGACCCCTTCTAACGAGGGCACGCGTTTCCCACGATAGACATAGCCTCCGGTCACCGAGCATCGTCCGTGTTCGTGCCGGTATTCTGTGACCGGCGGGACCACCTGCTGGGCCGCTTCGCAGTTCTTGGCGGGGTTGAAGCAGTGGGTCCCCTCTAAGAGTCGCCATCCATAGTTTTTCCCTTTGGCAATCACATCGATTTCTTCCCAAAGGTTCTGTCCGACATCTCCGGCCCATAAGTCCCCAGTCTGGCGATCAAAGGAAAAGCGCCAGGGATTTCGAAGACCGAGCGCAAAGATTTCAGGTTGGCCGGGTTGTCCGACAAAGGGGTTGTCGGCAGGGATGCGATAGGGAGGGGGGCCATCCACATCGATCCGAAGAAATTTCCCTAGCAATGACTTTCGATCTTGCGCTCGATTCTCCGGATCACCACCTGCTCCGCCATCTCCCGTTCCAATATACAAGAATGCATCGGGACCAAAGGCGATCATGCCCCCGTTATGATTGCTGTAGGGTTGTGGAATGACGAGTCGGATGGTTTCTTGTGGGTCCGCTTGGACGGGGTCGGATGATACGTGATATTCGGCAATCACGGTGGCCCCGTCCCGTGCTCTGGTGTAGTTGACAAAGAACCGGCCATTTTTCGAATACTCCGGGTGGAATGCCAGACCCAGGAGTCCTCGTTCCCCTCCTGTGGAAAGCTTTTCAGCGATATCCAGGAAGAGAGACGGATTTTTTTTGCCTGGGGTCAGGATGACAATGCGGCCATCCTGTTCCACCACGAACAAGTGGTTGGTCTGATCCGGACTGGCGGTGAGAAAGACCGGCTTGGAAAAGTCGTGTTCCACCGTGCGTTGCAATCCAATGGGGCCATTGGCAGGGGCGGGTTTTCCAGAAAGGCTCCAACCCGAGGTTGACCAAAGCCCTAACGCCATCCATAAGACCATTCCTAGCATCAGGGGGCCTAGTTGTCTATGAAAGGGACCGGAAAAAATGATTAGCTGATTTCGGGGACGGATTGAACGCAATGGGGATTGCCCGGGAAATCGATGCCTTGTTATAAATTGAGAAGCCATCATGATAACGTGAAGGAGAGTGAGATGATCCTAAAGTATGAGTCCGATATTTTAGATGATGAAAACGCCCGAGGAAACTTCTATCATGTCTGTCAGGGAAAGGTCCAGGACACGCCGGTCGGCATTCCACCTGATGATCAGCCGTATGAATGTCCTGCGTGTGGCATTGACCTGGAACAGGAAGACTTTTTCCTGGCGCAACAACGAGGGTGGTCCTAATGTCGGTTGAGACCGCGCTCACCCCAGGTAGGGAGGACGCTATGCAATTACCACGTAGCCAGGGAAGAAAAACGGTATCGGTCATGCGCGGTCTCATGATGCTCTGCCCGGCATGTTACGAAAGCATTCATGAAGAAAAACTGGTGGATGACAAAAACTATGTGGCGGATCATGAAACATTTTTTGACGTGATTTGTCCAGGCTGCGAAGATTTGAATCGTCCCCTCATCGACGATATGCTGGGCAGTTCGGAATAGCTCTAGTTACTTTTTGACCGGGCATCGTGTACCGGTTCTTCTTTTTCCCCCATACGACCGACTTCTATCCGACCTCCCGACTTCCGCGGGTTCGCTTATCCTCCCTATCCAATCCAGGAGTCGGTATTTGCCTTAAGGCCCGTGGATTGTCTGTTATGACTCTTTCGGATTTCGGATGATTCGGCTGCAAAAGTGCCTAGAATGAGATCATGTGCGCATGCAGTCCTGAAATAAAGACACATAATTCCCTGAACTTTTTGTGCCGCCATTGCGGGTCTGTTGAAAAAAGCCGCCAGCGGCGTTCCCTGCCTCCGCCGTAGCGGCTTCGCGCAGGCAGGTCGCCATTTTCCCGTGCTCACGTACTCCTTGTACGCTCCGCGCGAAAAAATGGCTGTGGCCTTCCCCTCGACATGACTCAGGGCAGGACTGGACGGACCCTTCGGGAAGACTCAGGACATGCTTTTTTGAACCGCCCCGAGGCCTCTGACCTTCAAAGTCGCCTTGGGGGTTTTTGCCCATGGAGAACAGTATTATTCAACACTCCCATTGCACAAACTGGCTGGCCGGCACATCCCCTCCGATTGTTCAATCCTTCGCCTTTTCAGCACCTTTCAGGGCATGAACTTCCTGTCCTTGTTGATTTTCTTAATGACTATGGAGTTGTGACCGGTAAGAAGATGCGGGGTAAAAGTCGTCGTGAAGATTCCCGACCCTCCGCGCAGGAGGCTTCAGAGCTGGTCCACTGATCGTTGCGGTCTTTGGGTGCTCACCCCTTTTTCTGATTTCTTCCCCCCTACAACGTTGTCGTGTGAATCGTTACCCAATCCTTTACCCTTTCAGTTTACGACCTTCACCCAAAATGCCCTGTTTCCCAATGGCATGATGGCCATCCGGTGTCCGGAAAAGGAGCAGGAACGGACTCCGCATGTCAGTATGCACCGAGTGTTGTTGGTGGTTCCTGGACTACAGGCATCCCTTCCTGAAGCCTCGGATATGCACTATCGAATCGTTGAAGGGGATGGCACGATTGGATGGATACCCTACATTCTTTCGGCCCAGGCACTTTTCTATGGTGTGGGCGAAGATTCGTTAGGTTTTCCCGAAAAGATTTGGATTGATCCTGAAGAAGATGGCCTGAATGGTCATGAACATATCAATGGCAGAGAGCCTGATT
>JAUIKP010000159.1 GCA_030430725.1 Nitrospiria bacterium | reverse complement strand
CCAAACCGGTACCATTTACTATGGGTATGATCTCGAACTGCGACAAGAAATGGCGATTAAGGTGTATCATACCCATATCAGTGGCCGGCTTATTCGTGGAAAAGCCTTCATCGAAGCAGCCAAATCGCTCCTTCGATTAGAACACCCCAATCTCATTAAGATCTTTAAAGTAGAAGAGCAGGACGGCACCCCTGTCGTCTGCATGGAATTTTTTGATGCCCCCAGTCTCCAACACGTCATTCACCATGAAGGACCACTTTCAGTCGAAAAAATGCTTTTTCTGGCCCGTGAAATTGCGGAAGTGTTAGTTCATATCCACTTTCAAGGCACCATTCACGGCACACTCCACCCTGGACACGTCCTAGTCAGTCCTCAAGGCCGGATCAAAGTCATGGACCTCGGATTATCTTGGATCCTGATGGACATCCTGAAAAACTGTGACGCTGAGTTACTCCGACCCTTACCCTACTTGCTCCCGGAAACTGCCAAAAACGAACGACTGACCCCCGGCAGCGATTTGTACTGTTTGGGATTCATGATGTACGACATGCTCACCACGCGAGTGCCCTATTCCGGTCTTCCGAAAACATCAATAATGGGGAAGCTAGCCTTCGACCAGGCTGACCCGGTGTTTGACTTCCCGGACCATGTCCCGAAAGCCATTGGTGAGCTTATCCGCCAAATGACCCGGAATCAGTCCTCACAACGGCTTCAAGATGCCACCCATGTCCTCACCATTTTGAATCAGCAATTGGCAAAATTTGCCCCTGAAGTGTTGAGGCCGCCAGCCGCTCCTGCAGAACCTCAACCAATACCAGAAATCCAAACAGCCGAGTTAGCGACACCGAGCCTTCCACCACAGGCACCAGTATCAGCACCTCCTCCTAACCAACCGCCTGCCGTGACCCGGCCGAAACACTCTACCGACTATCAAGGCATACACCAGGCCAAGACAAGACAAAAATTAGGCGTCATGATTGGAATCACCCTGTTTCTCTTTATTGGTGGCACCATGAGTTATATGTATAAGGAACAGCTCGGCATCCCTTTTCTGACATCGAATCAATACAGGGTCCCCGAGCAACCACTCATTAACGACACGGCTCCTGTAGTTCCACCAATAGACTCATACACGACCAGACCTCCTAACGACCCAATTTCTTCTCCGCTTAATACCTCAACGACCGAAATGCCACAGGGGAAAACCGATGGCACACCAAATAGCGATACCTTAAACCGGGCAATCCCGACACCCCCAGCGCCGAAAACGGTGGTGACAGAGGATCACTCCTTGCAATCTGATGCATCACACCATCCCCAAGCACCATTGCCTTCTCCTACGGAACGCACCCGTGCACAATCTCCGAGCCCGAGCCCACAACATATCTCTGAAGGCAACCAGGTTCCGGATCAACCAACCACAGTGCCACCCAAAGGCCAGACCAGCATGGACAATCCACCATCTTCCAAGAAACCGGTCACTCCGGTCACGGCACCAGCGCCGACAACAAATCCTCCAGCAACGGGGCAAGAACCGGTCCCCACAGTCACGGAGAAACCCGCATCACACTCCGAACAGTCTTCCGGGCCTTCCCCCAAGGGACCGCAACCCTTACAGGACCCAACTGCTCCCTCCCCGATCACAGAGTCGTTAGACAACATTGAAAGCATGGAACTCAAAGACGTATTGGATTCGGGTCAGATCTCTGAGAAAGGAACAACCCCTTCCGCGGAGGGACCAATCCCTGCACTTCCATCCTCTCCGAACCCACCGTCCCTCATCCCTGCACCGAAACGTCCCCCCCTTTCATCGCCCGTATCTTCCCCATAACCACTCGCTCACATTGGGAATTTTCAGAACCCCCACGAATGAGTTGATCACACAGGACCAATATCTCTGAACTTTTATGAGTGACAGGTACCCTCAGCAGTCAGCAGGCCGAATCCGCCAAATTATTGGGTTGAAGCTCCCCCAAAACATATCCGATGAACCGTGAATGTACAGCCACCACACGTCTAAACAAGAATAAATAACGCAAGCATGTTAGCCAAAATTCACAGTGTGGGATTGGTGGGATTAGAAGCTAATCTCATTGAAATCGAGGTGGATATTGGTGGAGGCCTTCCACAATTTTCCATCGTGGGGCTGCCGGATGCGACCGTTCGTGAAAGCCGGGACCGGGTTCGGTCCGCACTTAAAAACACAGGGTTCCACTTTCCAGCCAAAAAAATCACGGTCAATTTGGCACCCGCCGGATTAAAAAAAGAAGGGGCAGGTCTTGAGTTGGGAATTGCCATCGGCATCTTGGTCGCCGAAGGGGTCCTGTCACAAGAAACCGTCACCTCCTACATTTTTGTTGGGGAACTGGCACTGGATGGCAGAATCAAAGCCGTTCCCGGGGCGCTGTCCATGGCTATCGCCACTCATCACCCCTTTTCATTGATCCTGCCTCACGACAATGCCTCGCAGGCTGCCGTGGTCGACCACGCCACCGTGTTTGGCGTCTCGACCCTTCCGCAGGTGGTGGAATTTCTTCAGGGGGCACTCACTCTTCTTCCTGCAAAAAATACCTTCTCCCTCGTGCAACCCGGACTCTCCTCCACTGAGGAAGACTTTGCCGATGTGGTGGGACAATATCAGGCCAAACGTGCACTGGAGGTGGCTGCGGCTGGTGGGCACAATGTGCTCATGGTGGGTCCACCAGGATCAGGAAAAACCATGTTAGCCCAACGATTAACAGGTATTCTTCCACCCATGAGTTTTGAGGAATGTTTGGAAGCCAGTCAAGTTCACAGTGTGGCCGGAAAACTACCACCTCATTGGGCACTCCTCGCCAATCGCCCCTTTCGTGCCCCCCATCACACCATTTCAGAGGCCGGCCTCGTTGGAGGAGGATCCATCCCCCGTCCCGGAGAAGTCTCTCTGGCACATCATGGCGTCCTCTTTTTAGATGAAGCCCTGGAATTCAAGCGGTCGCTTTTGGATAGCTTACGCCAGCCCCTGGAAAATGGAACCGTCACGCTGACCCGCGCACAGGCCAGCTTCACGTTTCCTGCTCAACTCATGTTGGTCGTCGCGATGAATCCCTGCCCATGTGGATATTGCGGAGACCCCACCCATGAATGCATCTGTACGCCCTATCACATTCAACGGTATCGAAGCCGTTTGTCCGGCCCACTCCTTGATCGGCTGGATATCCACATCGAAGTCCCCGCTGTCCCGGTTAAAGAACTATCTGGCAAAGCAACCGGTGAACCCTCTTCGACCATTCGCCAACGAGTCATCCAGGCACGACATCGTCAAATAGCACGCTATCGCGTTGAGCAGACCCTCAACAATGCACAGCTCAAGCCTCGTTTGCTCAAAAAATATTGCCAACTGGATCAAGCTGGAAACACCCTGTTGGATCAAGCCGTCACCCGCCTGGGATTGTCCGCACGGGCCTATGGCCGAATTTTACGTGTGGCCCGAACTATTGCTGACTTAGAAGAATCGGTTATGATTTCATCCAAACATGTCGCCGAAGCAATTCAGTACCGAACCTTAGATCGACCCATTCTGGCATAAGGACATTTCATGGAATCGTTTAAAGTGTTTCGATGGTGGTTCATGATTGGCGCCCTCATGGCATTGGCCGTCATCATGATTCAAGGCGGAATTCGGGATCTCATGCTGGCTAATGAACCTATATGGGAGATAAAACTGGTCGAACTGGGACCGCCGATCTTTGGGGGAGGCCTCTTAGGTGGATGCATTGCCCTCATCCTGAATCGAATTAAGGAGAAGTCCTAAGTCCAGTCACGCACGACAGCTTCCCCGCCGCTCGCCCGCACATCACACCCCCCCGCTGTCTCAAGGAGTGCTCAAAGCTTGTCCTCAGCCTGGTCGAAGGAAAGCGCGTTCAGTCCTGTCCATAGGTATCTTCAAAAGCCTTCCGATGTGCAACACGTATTTTCAACACTCCCCCCAAGGAACATTTCCTCTAGCCACCAGGCTAATGCGGTCAGTACAATACGGGTCAGTTTTTGAGTCTATTTACTGAAGAAAAAAGGAGGTATGGTGGGCATGGATGTGAAAGTCGGACCACATTGGTACCGCAATTCCAATGGAATTGTAGAAATTGACGGACTCCCCCAAATTGAAATGCAGCTCCGAAAAACCGGAGGAACCCCTGTTCGAGTCAATTTTGCCATTTTTGATAAAGTTGGGAAAATGCACGCAAAGATAGAAGCCAATTCCCTGGTCATTAACGAACAAGGAGCCTATCAGCTGGAACGGTTGGAGAACGGCATCATTTTATCCAACAGAGGAGACAAGAAACGGGTGCTGGCCGTTAACGTGACCGGCACGGATCAGGTGGAAATACCGGAAGGCGAATTCTATACGCTTAAAGGGCATCTCTTGAAGATTACGCCCCATGAATGGTCAGTAGAAAAAACCACAAAAAAGTCAGGCGAGACAGACATGAAAGGACAACCGGTTGCGGTTGGTTCTCAATGAATAAGGCAGGGAAGCGTGGGGTCCTTGAGGTCAAACGCTTGTCTTCCCGACACGATGACGATCGTTAAATTTCAGCCGACGGGGCGTGACACCGCCCCTCACAAATTGCACAGATTCTTCCGCGGACGCCGTCCCCGATCATGGACGGTCCCAATGAACTAGAGAGGTCCAATGCCACGACATCCGACCCTTGATACGTCCACAAACGGCCACATTCCTGACAACAGTACCAAATGGTATACCCTGGCCACTCCCGATCACGCACAGCCATGAGTGCAGTCTCCTTTGCTTACCTCTTGGTCACACCATCTGTCTAATCGGAATCAGTCGTCCGGCATTTCCGCCTGAATCTTTTCAGGAAGTGTCTGTACCCAATCATCGAAGGGCAGATCGGCGTCGACGACAATTTCCAGCTTGCCATTGGACAACCGACGAACCACTCCAGGACTTGCCGGGGCCAGGGGAATTTCCACCGCCTCCCGGGAAATATCCAACTCATCCGTCACTTCTAAAATCCTTGTGATGTGCTGAAACGAAACCGTATCCAATAAACTCACCTTGGCTCCCTTCATCAGGCTGATCAATAGAAATTGTAGGAACTGTCCCGGACCCTGTCAACGAACTCCTGGGTGACCACATTCACACCGCGGCTGAAAAAACCTGCCTGAATATCCGCCCGGCAGCCACCATATCTTCATGATTGACATCCAAATGCGTCACCACCCGAAACGCCCGATCCCCCATGGCATTCAACAGGACACCCGCGTCCCGGCAGTCAGCTAACAACATGTCGGTGGTTTTGGAAGAATGAGGAACCTGAAACATCACCATATTGGTCTCCACCGTCTTGACATCAACGACCACACCGGGGATGTCCTCCAAGAGTGTCGCCAGAAAATGCGCATTGACATGATCATCAGCCAATCGGGCAATATGATGCTCAAGTGCATACACACCGGCAGCAGCCAAAATGCCCACCTGCCGCATTCCCCCACCAAACACTTTGCGAAGACGGCGCAATGTTTGAACACGTGCCGCATCCGACACCACCATCGACCCGACGGGAGCCCCCAACCCTTTCGACAAACAAAAGGACACCGTATCAAAGGGACGAGCATAGTCAGCCGCCGCCACACCGGTTGAGACCACGGCATTAAACAACCGAGCACCATCTAAATGCAGGGCCAGTCCATGGGTGCGGGCCACCTCTGCAATGTGATGGATGACCTCCAAGGCATAAACCGATCCTCCACCCACATTATGCGTCTGCTCCAGGCACACCAACGTGGTTGGAGGGTTATGCAATCCTTTTGGCCGGATAGCCGCCTTAACCGATTCAGGTGAAAGGCAACCGCGATCACCCGGCACGCAAACTAATTGGACACCGGAGAGCGAAGACGCCGATCCCCCTTCATAACGAATGAGATGGGATGTACTATCCACGATCACTTCGTCACCGGGCCGGGTGTGTAACCGGAGAGCCAATTGATTCCCCATCACTCCTGATGGCACAAACACCGCGGCCTCTTTGCCTAACATGTCAGCGGCCATGGCTTCCAATCGATTCACGGTCGGATCTTCTCCATACACATCATCGCCCACTTCGGCCTGAGCCATCGCCTCCCGCATGGCAGGCGTGGGTTTCGTCACAGTATCGCTACGCAAATCAATTGTATGCATGAATCAATTCCTTCCAAAAATATTGACCCTGAAGCTATTCTAAGGAACAGTCCTCCATCACACAAGATTTTCCTTTCGGCATTCGTCTACAATGCGGGCGATGAAGACACGTCTCCTCGTCACCGGCGGAGCGGGCTATTTGGGGAATCATCTCCTACGGCGGGCCAATCAATTTGTCGCCGCCGGAACACTGCACGCCACACCTTCCACATCCCTTCCCGGCGTAACGTTTCATGTCTGTAATCTCCAAAACCATGAGGCAATTCGGATCCTCCTGGATCGGGTGCAACCAGACGTCATTATTCACGCGGCCTGCTCGGAGCAGGGAAAAGGAATTGAAGCGATCCTCCCTGCAGCAGGACTCCTCGCCATGCAATCAACGGAACGAAACATTCGCTTCATTCACCTCTCGACGGATCAAGTCTTTGATGGGACTTCTGCGCCCTATACCGAGGAAAGCCCCACGAACCCCATCAATCCCTACGGTAAGGCCAAAGCCCAGGCTGAAGCACTCATCCGTACCCTTAATCCGAAGGCCACCATCGTCCGCACCTCGTTGCTCTATGATCTGCGCACGCCGGACCGCCAGACGACACGATTAATCGAGGCCACACAAACCGGTGCCCCCTATCGCTTGTTCATTGATGAACTTCGCTGTCCCATCTGGGTTGAAAATCTTGCCGAAGTGTTACTGGAAATCTCCACCAAGGATGTTCCAGGAATCCTGCACCTCGGAGGCCCTGAAAGCCTGAACCGGTGGGATTTAGGGATGGGATTGCTCCAACACTTTTTGATCGCACAGACATCGAATATTCAACAGGGAACCATCGAAGAATCCGGACTGGTCCGCCCCAAAAACCTCACCATGAACTCTTCACGTACCAAACACCTTTTCCATACACCCATACTCTCCCTTTCCGAAGCCCGGGAAAAAGTTCACAATCTCAAAATCTAAAAAAGCTTCACCCACCGGAAAGAAAAAGCATGAGTCTCTTTTACCCGCATGGATACAATCATATTCGCCGTCGCGTGAGTATTACCCACGGCTATCCGTTAAAATTCTCCGTTTTGACAACAACCCATATCAGATGATACGTCTCTACGCATGAAGACAACTGTCGACATACCTCAATCGCTTTTAGACGAAGCTAAAAA
>JAUIKP010000158.1 GCA_030430725.1 Nitrospiria bacterium | reverse complement strand
GACCTGATCAAGAAGAGATTGATGTGCTCACCAGGCCGGCTCGCTTGGGAAGTACTTTTGATGTTCTCATTTTGAAAACAAAGGGTATCTCCGATGGGCCAGGTCTACAGCCAGCTTCATAAGGGGTCTTGTCAAAATATCCACTACCCTGCCAAATCTCACCATATTTTTTTTGAACACACCGGGACGAAGAGGGAGTGTGATGAGAGCGAAGTCAAAAAGATTTAATTTTTTAAAAATGAGCAGTATGCCTAAAATTTAGTCGATATTTTTTGTACCCACAAAATGTGTATTTACTCTTTTTTTTTATCACAAAATATTGTAGACTCCACAAATTCATTCGATTGTCTAGTGATCTCCTTTCATTTTCCGCAATCATACACACCTAATTAAGTGGTGCTTTTCGAGATATCATGCGGTGCGTGGCACGCGTGATGCACTGACTCACCTGTTGAGAAGAGTGGGAAGCAGGAGGCTTTCAAAGGAGGGAGAGTTATGAAGTGTGTACGATGTAATGGGCTAATGGTGGTAGATGATTGTCTGGACATTAAGGGCGCGATGGGGGAACTTTGGATTAAAGCGTATCGATGTATTATGTGCGGGAACCTGATGGATCCCGTCATTAATCATCATCGTACTGATGGTCCAGTTCAGGCGCAGGTTATTCCATTTCGAAAGCGACTACGGAGAGCTCCGCGAACTCCTGTTGCTCGATTGACGGCCTGAAAAGGCTGACGAGAAATTTTTGGGAGATGCGGTGCGGCTTGGGAGGAAAAACTCTCCTAGATACCGATTGAATCCTGGTTCCGGATGAAGTTCGCATGCTCCTGTGCGGCGAGGACCGGTCCCCTATAGAGAATACTTTCCGGTTCTTCCGATAATTCCGAAGCGGGTTTGGTTTGTAGATTGAATTTTCTTATTCACATGGCTGTTGTATAGTAATTTCCTCGAACCTCTGCCAGTTGCTCATCTGCGACGATTCTGGCATGACTGCTTGAGTTTGCCTGACGAGTCTTGCTTTCGGTATTTACCGGGCATTCCCCTGAAGGACTGTCGTCAATCTCCAAGACGGCGTTCAGCTCTACTTGCCTGTGCTCACCCTCTTGCGGGAGAATTCCAACCTGTCCGTAAAAGTCCTATTTGTCCTGTTGGATGGGAATTGTGGAACATTTCATTCCCAACCTTGATACACTAGAAAGCTTAAGAAGTCTCAAAATGATTTGAGTATCCAATGTAAGGGTGTATAGTTTTAAATTTTAGGAGTGCGTTGGCAGCTTCCTTCCGCTTCCTGCCCATATCATCGATGTCCTGATAAAGGATTCTTCTCATTTGTGAACAGTGACCACCTCTTTTTCCTGGGCCTAATGGGAATCCTGTTGGTGTTCTTTATCTGGGAACGATGGCGCTATGATTTGGTCGCTCTCAGTGCCTTACTTCTCTCAACCCTGTTGGGGTTTGTCCCCTCCGAAGAAGCATTTTTAGGATTTGGTCATCCTGCCGTGGTCACCGTGGCAGCTGTGTTAATTATCAGCCGTGGGTTAAGTAATGCGGGGGCGGTGGACATTCTCACGCGCTATGTCAAGGGTGCCACGTCTTCTTCCCCGTCCCTCCACGTGGCTGCCTTATCTTCTCTGGGTGGATTGATTTCAACCGTCATGAATAATGTGGGAGCCCTGGCGTTACTGATGCCGGTGGCTATTCAATCGTCTGTTGAGGCCAAGCGGTCCCCTGCCGTGGTGTTGATGCCCTTGGCTTTTGGAACAATTTTGGGTGGAATGGGTACCCTTATTGGGACACCTCCCAATATCATCGTTGCCCATTACCGCGCAGAAATTGCTGGCGAGCCATTCGGGATGTTCGATTTCACTCCGGTAGGAGGAGTCATGGCGCTGGTGGGAATTCTCTTTGTAGCAGGAGTGGGTTGGCGCCTCATTCCCATTGCACGACGATCTCAAAATGCGCCACAAGACCTGTTTTCAATACAGGAATATTTAACAGAGGTGGAAGTGCCTGATAATTCTAAGGCAATAGGAAAATCCCTGTCAGAACTGGAATTAGCCACTGAGGATTCTGACGCCTTAATAATTGGGTTGGTGCGGGGTGATCAATCTATTCGGGGAGCGGCTTGGAGGGAACACATTCAGGTTGGCGATGTCCTGGTCCTTGAGGCGGGACCGCAAGGTATTAATAAATTTGTGTCCACCCTGGGTTTGAAGTTAACGGGGACCCAGCCAAAGGAAGAAACTCAGAATCCTGAACAAAGGCCATCCGCAAGAAAGGATGAAGATGTGCTGTTGGAAGCGGTTGTGCCTCCTGATCGTTCCTGGTTGGTCGGGCGGCTGGCGGGATCCTTAAAGCTGCGAAGCCGGTTCGGAATTCACTTGTTAGGAGCATCTCGTCAAGGCACTCCTTATCGTGGCAGGCTAAGGGAATTTCGGTTCAAAGCCGGAGATGTGCTACTCCTGCAGGGAGAAAAGGAACGGGTCTTGGAAGTGATTGGCCTCCTTGGATGCCTCCCATTGGCGGAGCGAGGACTTCAGTTGGGCAAGCCCGGACAGGCGTCGTTGGCTGTAGGGCTATTTGCCCTCGCCCTTGGCAGCGGTATGGCCGGATTGGCGACATTACCAATTGCATTAATATGTGCCGCCTTGGTGATGGTACTCTTGAGCATTGTTTCGCCTCGGGATGTCTATCAGACTGTCGATTGGCCTGTCCTGGTATTGTTAGGATCCATGATTCCTATCGGGCAAGCTCTGGAGAAAAGTGGCGCGACTGCCGTGCTGGCTCAGTTCATGGTGAATTGGGCAGAAGGATTTCCTCCTATTATGCTCCTAGGACTTATTATGTTATTGACGATGATGTTGTCGGCTGTCCTCAATAATGCGGCGACGGCCTTGATTATGGCTCCGTTATGCATGGCGGTGGCCCAAAATCTTGTGGTCAATGCCGATCCATTTCTCATGGCGGTGGCTATCGGAGCATCGTGTTCATTTTTGACCCCAATTGGGCATCAAAATAATCTGTTGGTCATGGGGCCCGGAGGATATCGATTTGGAGACTACTGGCGGATGGGATTCCCTTTAGAATTATTAATTCTCCTGGTTTCCCCTCCCCTCTTAGTCTACATGTGGCCCTTAACGGACTAAGGATAACGGGTTTTGAAGAAGAATTAAGAGGAAAACGTGTCGTTCTCATTCCGAACCCATTCTTCCCGAAAGGCGTCTCGTCTCTTATTTAGGCGGGTGGTCTACATGCCTACCGATCTTGATCCGTTTCGCACCCTCTTGAGCAGGATAATATTGGTGGTCATGCTATTTTGTTTTTTGACGGGGATCCTGTGGTTGGATCGAAACGGGCTCAAGGATCAAAAAGATGGAGAGATCTCTTTCTCAGATGTGATCTATTTCACGATGGTCACGGTGACTACAGTCGGTTATGGGGACATTGTGCCGGTCACCACACGGGCACGCCTGATTGATGCATTAGTCGTTACGCCGGTCCGGATCTTTCTATGGGTCATTTTTTTAGGGACCGCCTATCAATTAGCGTTCAGACAATTTACCGAGGTATTTCGCATGGCAAAACTCCAGAGGTCTCTCGATCAACATGTCGTCATCTGCGGATTCGGACATACCGGATATTCCACCGTCAAAGAACTGCTCGCCAAGGGCACGAACCCTGACCATATTCTGGTTATCGACCCCGGTGAGGAGCGAGTCCGCATCGCGGGAGAGTTGGGAGTCGTGGCACTCCGAGGCGATGCAACGCAGGAAGGGCTGCTGAAATTTGGTGCGTTCCTCAATGAAGCCAAAGCCGTCATTATTGCTGCCGGACGGGATGATACTAATGCACTCATTTTGTTAACGGTCCGTAATTTGAATTCCCGTTGCCGGGTGATTGTCAGTGCGAAGGAAGAAGAAAACGTTAAGCTGTTTCGGCAAGGAGGGGCGCAGACCATTATTTCCCCGGCCACGTATGGCGGATATATGTTGGCGGCCGCAGTGGACCAACAATATTTGGCAGATTACTTAGAAGATTTTTTGACGGCGGGAGGAAAGGTCAATATCCAGGAACGAATAGTGGAAAAACAGGATATTGGAAAGACTGCGTCGGATTTACAGCCGGATGTGCTTTTGCGGGTCTATCGGCAAGGAACAATTATTTCCCCTTGGGAATTTCAAAAAAACCATAGGTTGGAACAGGGCGACATCATGTTATTGTTTAAACCGGTTTTGGAGGATATGAATTCCGCTTAAAGGAATTCTATGCCATTCCTAAAAAAGAAGTGGCCGGGCATTGGCCACGATTAATAATATTCCGATGACCCCGATTAAGATGGCCACACCCCGTCTCACATGGTGAGCCGGAATCGATTGAGTGAAGTGTGAGCCAAAGAGTAATCCGAAAAGACTTCCAAGTAACACCAACCCTGTTAACACAAAATCCAGGTGTGCCCCCTTGAAATGGCCCAGCAAGCCGCCAATAGAAATAAGTGCGATGATGAGAAGTGAAGTGCCGATAGCTAAGCGAATGGGAAACCCCATGAGAAACATCAGGGCGGGCACAATGAGAAATCCTCCTCCAACACCAAAAAACCCCGTCAACAGGCCCACCCCCCATCCGAACGTGAGGGCTTTCAGCACACAGCGCCAAGAGAATTCTTTTGCGCATCCGCTCGGAACGTCGTTGTGTTCTCCCTCATAATTTTTCCAGAACGTCCACATGCTAATAAAGAGGAGCAGGTTGCCAAATGCAAATAGCACCAATGAGTCGGGAACGAGTTGGTGGCCATGGGCGCCCACCCAAGCACCGATCATACCGGTCAGGCTGAACAATATAGCAGAGACAAAGTGAACACGTTGCTGCCGGCTCTCATGCCATGCCCCAAAGAGGGCCGAATAGCCGACCACGATCAGTGACATGGTCGTGGCATTTTGAACGGGAACCCCAACAATATAGACCAATAAGGGAATGGCCACTAACGATCCGCCCCCCCCTGTAGCCCCTAATAGCACCCCGACGATCCCACCGGACAGAAGCGCCAACAGATAGTGGAAGTCCATGAGCAATTACGTTGCAAGAGGAACGGATGAAAGAATAAGACCTGAGGCGTCGGAGGCGTGCGACATGCTTTAATCAGCAACGTGGAATATATAAGCACGCATAATCGGCAATGAAATGTTACAGGAAGAACGATAGGAAAATATGGGAGGCGATTGTGAATGCTCCTCCCTTGAATGGCAAAAAAAGCTAGAACGATGGGTCATTTATTTTTCACAAAATAACGGATCCATAACCCTTCTCAATCTGATCTTTTTGAGTCTTCAAATGTTATGCCTGCCACCCGGATTCAGGTACCGCCCCACCCAATGCGCTAAGACAAAGATTGCAACCGGTACTTCCACCAGCCGTAAGACTCTGCAAGGCCATGCCGATGAGTACTCAAACATCACATACTTCATGAAATCTCCCGAGTATGGATGAAAAAAGTTATATAAAGGGGAGGATGAATCCATTGTATGGGGAGAAATGAAATGAGACAAGGGTCTTCGGATCAGGCGAAGGTGTTCTCACCATCCTTGTTTTCGATGATTGGTTGTACCAATAAGAGATTAACTCTTTCTAGTGTGTGGTGAAGAGGGTGATTGAAAGTATTCTGAATATATAGATCGCTCAGCGGGCAAAAATAGAGGTTGGGGTATTTCCAAAATTTCTAAAAATTGGTCGCCAACAATTCTTGTCAGGATGGGCTGGGAAGGACCACCCTCTAAGAATGGGGTTGAACACACATCACTCCTGTCAGAAATTTCGAAACAACCCACATTTGCCGGGTAGTGACGTTTCTATTTTTCCTGCTGAGTTTGCGAAGTAAGGGTGTAAGGCAGTGCCTGTATGGTGGTCGGGGTGTCGGTACGTCTCTGGTTGGTGGCGCTTCATTTCCGCTTCAACAGAGCGATCAAGTATCCATTCCATAACCTCTGTCTTGCTCAGGGCTATACCCAAATCACCGGCTTTGTGGCCTGTTTTTCATTCAATGAACAATGTATTTGCGAATGTATCTCTTGCACTTGCTAATTGAAGTCACTGGTAATAACCCCACTCGGACCGGGGCCGCCACGTGCCGGGAAAGGTCACGGGTAATATTGCTACTGGGGCGGTTGAAAAAAGCCGCCAGCGGCGTTCTCGCCATTTTTCCGTGTTCACGTACTACGCGTACGCTCCGCGCGCAAAAACGGCTGCGGCCTTGCTGGGGGCACTTTTTTGAACCGACCCGGCCCTTGATGAGTAATCTCATTCTGGGCAAATTTGCCCTTGAAAATCTTTATTATTCAACACTCCCCTACTGACACTGGCAAAGGCCGTCTCAACGGTCGTCCTCCCGGTGTTCTTTCCCTCATCTTTTTTATAGGGCTCAGAAACCGCAACGCTATATTGGAGGTAGTCGGTTATGATTCGCACTTCACGCAAATCGTTGCCTGGATGGAGCCAAGCAAGACGGATTGGCACGGCCCGCCCATCCCCAAAACGGACAAAAGGGCGTGGCCTGATATGCTTTCGGGATCGTCGTGTGATTGTGTGTGTGCAGAGAGAAAAAGGGGTTTCAATAAGGAAAGAGCGTGTTGAGCTTGAAAAAAATCCCAATAATAACAGGTTGAAAAATCGATGGAGATAATTTCCTTAATATTCAGGCTGGGTAAAGTATGAATCTTCCTCGTATCGCAGGATTAGGTCAGGCATTTCCAGATTTGGTTGGAGATGAAACGCTTTGAGTTACAGGGAGGACAAGACGAAATATTGTTCCGCGGCCCTCTTCACTTTCGACCGTAATGTGACCGTGATGAAGGTCGATGGCATCTTTCACAATTTTTGTGCCGAGTCCGGTTCCTTCCTTTTTGGTGCTAATGGCCTGGGCGGTAAAGAGGCGGTCTCGAACTTCAGGTGGCATGCCTTTTCCGGTATCGGCCACAGTCAACTCGACAGTATCCGGACGCGGTCCCGGAGATCCGCCGACGGTGACTGATCCTCCATGCGGGACTTCCGGGATGGCATTGTTTATGAGATTATAAAAGGCATTAAACAGTCGACGTTCGTCTGCGTCAATAACAGGTAGGGCATCAAGACCATCGGTCAGGAGAGTAATTCCTTTTTCTGCGGCATAGGTGCGAAGCGTGTCGAGCACTCCATTCACAATATCTCCGATACGACAGGGTGTGAAATGTGGAGGACTCGTCACACCTTTGACGGCATCCGCAATTTCCCGCACACGGTCCTGAATCCGTCGGGCATTGGTGACGATCATTCGTATCAAGTCCAGGCTGTTGGCATAACTGGCCTCCGCT
>JAUIKP010000157.1 GCA_030430725.1 Nitrospiria bacterium | reverse complement strand
CGGTGACGGCAAGGCCGACCTTGTCTGGCGGCATACGAATGGTAGTGCTGCGGTATGGTTGCTAGATGGGACAGCCGCCCCCTCCGCCACCGGCTCATTAGGTGTAGTGAGTTCTGCGTATCAGATCTCTGGGGTGGGTGATACAGATGCTGATGGCAAGGCGGATATCATCTGGCGCAATACCACGAGTGGCGCAGTGGCCGTGTGGCTGATGAATGGGGTGACGATGACATCCGCTGGTTTCCCTGGCACTGCGTCGACAGCGTGGGCCATCCAGGGAGTCGGGGACCTGAACGGTGATGGCAAGGGCGACCTTGTCTGGCGGCATACGAATGGTAGCGCTGCGGTATGGTTGTTAAATGGGACAGCGGCTCCCTCCGCTACTGGCTCATTGGGTGTGGTAAGCTCAACTTGGGAAATTAGACAAGTTGGCGATACGGATGCCGATGGCAATGCCGATATCATCTGGCGCAATACCACGAGTGGCGCGGTGGCCGTGTGGCTGATGAATGGAGTGACGATGACCTCCGCTGGCTTCCCCGGTACGGCGTCAACATCCTGGGAAATTCAAAATTAGTTTGAATCATCACCACTAAAGAGAAAGTCCTGCTTAATGTGATTCCCGTTTCTTACCAGAAACGGGGGTCACGGCAAGCTGGGACTCAAGGCTTTAAAGAACTTTTCAGTAGGTTTAAGAGGGGGGAATCTGAGAGTTGTGGGACAGGGCGGGTTTACAGGATTAAATTTAAACCTCTCTCGACATTGTCCTCCATTGGTTTGTTGGTAGCAAATGATAAATGGGAAGGTCCAGCAGATTTACGTATAGTATAAGAGGAGCCTTCAAAGATTTCCTAACTATTGGAATAGAGGTATCTTCAAGATCGCCCTGTTGCCTTTATTAAATTTTTCGGGTCTTATGGCAGTTGACCATGATTGTCTGCAGATTGCAGATGAACTAAGGGAGAGAGTTTTCTGTGGGCAAATTGAAAGGCATGATGAAGGAGTTATCATATAATCCAAAAGACATAACCGGGTTGAAGTAGGTGAATGTATTTGCACGAGACATCATTGGTCCGTCTTGAGAAATCTGGTGTTGGTGATTTGCATTTCTATCAAGGATTTATTCAATAATTTATAAGTTCAGGATGTGGCGCCAGGTATTCATTTGAAATGTAGGTAAGTGATTCAGAATCCAACCTCAGGTCAACAAATTTTATCGCAAGATAGAAGACTGAATACTTTGGAAATACCTCATTACTTGAAGTGAACTGACGTCTTTCTTAGAAGGAAGGAATTGTGGAGAAGAGTTGTGGGTATAATATGGTAGATTGACCTATCACCGGATCTTGGGGGAGTGCCAGGGGCTGGAATAAAAGTTTAAAGGCTCTATGGTTATTATAAATTTCCATGTAAGAATGTTTTGTCTTTATTTAGTATCTGCCTGTTCTAAAAAAACGGTGAATTTCTAAATAAAAGATTTGAATTTGACTAATCATTTTCTTTACTGTTGGCACGAGGTATGCTTAAAAAATAGTTTTATTGCGGTATTTAGTATACATAATTAATTGGGTATATGGATAGCAAGGGTAAAATATAAGGCTTGGCGGTCTTCATTTATTAGGATTTACTTGAACTTTTTCTCTCCTGCCTATGCCATTGATGCATAATGAATGATCCGGTTTCTCCAGTAGGGGTGAGAATCCAAAATTTTGGGGTTTGGAAAAATCAGGTGCGTAATAACAAAGGGAATCAGTGTCTTGATTTCACCCTCTCAATAAAAAACAGGTCGGTTGCCAGGAAATTTTCTCGACTCACGAGAGCGTCAAAAATCAGAAAGGTTCTCTTTTTCTAGATTAGATGTATCGAGGGCGACGACCTAATTCCCCTCATATATTGTGGACATTATTATGAAGAAAATTGGTGTGGTGAGCCTAGGCTGTCTGTTGTCCCTACTACTGACCGCAGTGGTGCCAGCCGGTGCCGCTGTGGTGCGGCAACCGTACCTGCAGCTTGTCACGCCCACTTCCACTACGATTGTCTGGCGCACGGACCTGAATTCGGCGGACAATAGCCAGGTAAAATACGGCACGGCTCCCGGCTCCCTGACCCAAACAGCGACCGGCACGGCGGTCACCCGGGCCGGGCTCAACGTCAAGGATCACATTGTTACCATTACGGGCCTGACGGCTGCCACGAAATATTTTTATAACGTCGGTACTGCGCCCAATGTCGTGCAGGCGGGTGGCACGATCAATCACTTTTTTGTCACGGCGCCGCCCGTTGGGTCGACCACCCCGCTACGAGCATGGGTGTTGGGCGACTCTGGCGATGCCGGGGTTAATCAACGAAATGTACGGGATGCGATGCTGACCGAGACTGCGGCTCAGCCACCAAACCTTATTCTGCACATGGGGGACATGGCGTATGAAAACGGCACCGACGCGGAATTCACCAGCAGACATTTTGCGATTTATCAAGATATTCTTCGCCACACCCCCCTTTGGCCGACATTGGGCAATCATGAGGTCCCGAACAGCTCCAGCTCCCTGGGCATTGGCCCCTACTACGAAGCCCATGTCCTGCCGACCAGCGGCCAAGCGGGGGGGGTAGCCTCTGGCACTGAGGCCTACTATGCCTTTGATTACGCCAATGTCCATTTTATTGTGCTGGATTCGATGGACAGTAGTCGGGCCCTAGGCTCACCGATGCTGACCTGGTTGCAAAATGATTTGGCTGCGACGGGGCAAGAGTGGGTGATTGCCTTCTGGCATCATCCGCCCTATTCGAAAGGCCACGATTCGGATAATGCCGCCGACTCCGGGGGACGACTGGTCGACATGCGGGAAACGATTCTCCCCATTCTGGAAGCTGGTGGGGTGGATTTGGTCTTTGCGGGACATTCCCATGCCTATGAGCGGTCCTACCTTTTGGATGGGGCCTACGGCTATGGCACGGCGCCCAACTTTGCCACCCCATCATTCAATACACTTCTGGCCGATGGCCATATTCTGGATGCGGGCAATGGCCAGCCCTCGGGCACGGGAGCGTATCAAAAAAGTGCCGGAGGGGTTTCACACGAGGGGACGGTGTATGTCGTGGCTGGCCACGGTGGCCATGATCTTGATTCCAATCATCCCGTTCATCCGGTCATGGCGGTGTTCGACCTAGCCTATGGGTCGGTGCTCTTGGACATCACGGGCAGCAGCCTCACATTTCGGAATTTGCGGGAAGGGGGCGCCATCTCCGATACCGTGGGAATTGTTAAAAATTCCAGTGGTACCCTTGCCGCAAAGGATTTTAATGTTGACGGCAAATCGGATATTGTTTGGAGGAATACCAGTACCGGGGCCTCGGCCGTCTGGCTCATGAATGGTGTTAATATTGTTTCTACCGGGTTTCCAGGAGGGACGTCTTTATCCTGGCAAATTGCCGGAGGGGGTGATTTTAATGGCGACGGGAGGTCCGACCTTGTTTGGCGAAATACCAACAGTGGCGCCGTGTCGGTGTGGTTCATGAACGGGACAACCGTCACGTCAACGGGTTTCCCATCTGGGGCCCCTTTAGTGTGGCAGATTGCGGGCGTGGGCGATCTCAATGGCGATGGGAAGGCCGACCTCGTCTGGCGTAAAAACAGCACAGGGGCCGTGGCCGTGTGGCTGATGAATGGGGCAACTATTTCGTCAACGGGTTTCCCATCCGGTGGATCCTTAGCGTGGCAAATTGCGGGCCTGGGAGACGTAAATGGGAATGGCTCAGATGACATTGTTTGGCGCCATGCGGGCTCAGGCGCGGTGGCAATATGGTTCATGAATGGGGGGACAATCACATCGACCGGCTTTCCAGGTAGTGTCTCGTTGAATTGGGTGATTCGGCAGGTTGGCGATTCCAATGGCGATGGGAAGGCCGACCTTGTCTGGCATAATACCAGTAGTGGGACAGTAGCGGTATGGTTAATGAATGGGGCGACCATAACCTCAACGGGGTATCCCGCGACAACGTCCCTAGATTGGCAAATTCAATAGCCAGTGCATTGAGATTTCCTTGCCTTTGAAAACTTTCCTCCAGTGTTTACAAATGGATTCTTCTCTAACCATTAAATTTGGCTGCTGCGAGCATTGCAAAAATGGCATTGGAAAAACTGTAATGCTCCCCTGAAATCAAGCCACCTGTCAGCCTTGTTCCTGGCGATATTGACGAGGACTCCGATACTGCAACGCTTGATGTGGGCGCTCCTCGTTATACCAGCGCATCCAGATATTGATTTTTTGCCGCGCCTCCTCGAAGTTGCCAAATCGGTGTTGCCACACACACTCTTCTTTGAGGCTGCGAAAGAACCGTTCAATCAGCCCGTTTTGTTGCGGTGTGTATGGGGTAATAAATTCCTGAGCTAAACGGTCGTCGCGACAGGCCTGCCGAAAGCGGCGGCTCTGAAAAATCAAGCCATTGTCACTCCGAAGGACCGGAGTGGGGTCAACGGGGCGGAGGGTACCGAAGCGTCCGAGACAGGCAGATTCGATCGCCCGTTCCGCTTCCTGGGCCCGGCCCCGCAACGCGAACTCATAGCCCCGAGCTCGCGATCATGACAATCGATGACGGCCGTCAGGTGCCCCCAGCCGTCCTGTCCACAAGGGAAGTGGGTCACATCCATGGCCCAGCGATGATTACTCTGAGTCGTCCGACTCCGACGGCACTGTACACGCGGGCGTGGGGTCGCCGTCCGTTGATACACCAACCAGCGCTTTAGACGTAAGACCCGATACACCGCTTTGCGATTATGGGAGAGCCCATGGCGAAATCGTAAGAGCGCCCACAGACGGCGATACCCATAGGTTGGATATTCCTGAATCAGCGGCTCTAGCTTGGTAACGAGTGTAATGCTCCCCTGAAGTCAAGCCACCTGTACGTCTTGTTCATGCCGAAATTGACGAGGACTTCGGTAGCGTAACGCTTGATGCGGACGTTCCTCGTTATACCAGCGTCCCATTGGGCGATTCGTTGTCTCACTTCTTCAACACTCTCAAGGTGCGGTTGCCAGACACACTCTTTTTTCAGGCTCCAAAACAAGCGTTCAATGAGGCCATTCTGTTCCGGGGTATAGGGCGTGATAAATTCCTGCTGCAGCCGATAATCCCGACACGCCTGGCGGAACCGTCGACTCTGAAAGATCAACCCATTATCACTGCGGAGGGCCGGGGGCGTGCCCTCAGGCCGCAAGGTGCCAAACCGTGCCAGACACGCCGCTTCAATGGCTCGTTCCGCTTCCTTGGCTCTTCCGCGTAAGGCAAATTCATACCCAATAATCTCTCGGTCATGACAATCGATGACTGCGGTGAGATGGCCCCAGCCATCGTCACCACACGGAATATGGGTCACATCCATCGCCCACCGCTGGTTGCTCGCGAGCGCACGGCTCCGCAAGCGCTGAGCCCGAGGACGAGGGGTGTGCACGCGTTGATGGACGAGCCATTGCTTGATCCGTAAGGCGCGAGAGACGGCTTTCCGATTGCCTACAACCCCCTCTCGGTAGCGCCACAGCGCCCACAACCGTCGATACCCATAGGTCGGGTGTTCCTCTATAAGTGTTGGCAGGTTCGTGACTAAGGCCTCGACGAGTTTGGGTGATGAAGTCTTCGGCCTAGCCGTCTGATGCCGCGTCGAGCGAGCGACCCGTAAGACCCGACAGGTCTGCCGTTCGGAGATATCCGGGAAGGTTGCTCTCACGCGTCGGACATCTCCCGGCCCAAAGGGTACGGTTTCAACGCCTCCCGTAACACGTCATTTTCCATGAACAAATCCCCAACCTTCTGTTTGAGCTTCTTGATTGGTTCCTCCTTCAAAGCGTCTTCGTCTTTCGGCCGCCGCCGCAGGCTATTTTCCGCACCCCGGAGAAACTGTTCCGGCCATCCCTCGACTTCGGCCACGGTCAACCCATGCTGGCGGGCCGCTTCCACGACCGACATTTCCCCTTTCAGAATACGTAAGACCAACGCGGCTCGTCGTTTTGCTGTCCACTATTCAATCGGTTCGTCCTGTCCCACCGTTGTCCTCCTTTAAGAGGACGTTGTGTCTTAAAGGTGGTCGCACTTTCAAGGGGAGCATATATGGACCCATCCCGTCTGCCAAGGGATTCATGGGAGATCTCATGACGAACAGACTGCTGGCATATATCCGGCCTCGGATCAGCAAGGACCGTTGCTGGGGCCCTAATGGAATCTGCGCTCTTTCGCCTAATCAGTATACCGACCTGGCTGGCCAGCTCCCCTTGCAGGTTTGGAAAGAGCCGGTCTGACCTATCATGCCATCATCCTGAATCACTTCTGCAGCCTTAGGCAGGGTTAGAAATTGTCATGAGCCAACTATCTGATTTCTCTTGTGTTTACGCGGCTCGTTGATAGGGTTCCCCTTTGGTCAAAAGGGCCCAGATGATCCGGGCATTTTTATTAGCCACCGCGACGCACGTCCGGTTCATTCCGCGTTGTTGCCGTTTAGCCTGAATCCACTGACTCCGGGCATCCGTTTTTGTCCCGACCCGAGTCACCACGGAACGCGCGCCATGAATCAGTAATGTGCGCAGATAGCGATCCCCGCGTTTCCTAATGCCCAGAAGTTTCTGGGTATGCCCACTGGAATATTGGCGTGGCACCAAGCCTAACCAGGCAGCTAATTGACGTCCATTCTTGAAGGTCGTGGGATCAGTGACGGCCGCAACAATGGCCGTGGCAATCAAGGGGCCCACCCCTTCGATTTGCATGAGCCGTCGGCAGGACTCCTGAGTCCTGGCCAACGTAGAGAGTTGCCGATCAAGCTGCCGAATGCGTTGGTCGAGGCCTCGCAGTTCTTCGTATAACGCCTGAAACGTCGCGCGTCCAAGCGGTGTTAATTCATGCCCAACCTCCTCGAGGAGGTGAGGAAGATGCTCTCGGACCGCCCCCACCTGTTTTGCGAGCACGATCCCATACTCTGCAAGAAGCCCACGAATTTGGTTAACGAGTGCAGTCCGGGACGAAATCAGTCGCTGCCGCACACGATGGAGATTTTGTACGGATTGTTGGCCAATCGTTTTCGGCGACACAAACTGCATCGTGGGCCGTTGCACGGCCTCACAAATCGCTTCCGCATCGTTATAATCATTTTTGTTGGTCTTCACATACGGCTTAACAAACTGAGGACTCATCAGCCGGACCTCATGCCCATACGTGCGTAAGGTCCGTGCCCAATAGTTCGCCCCACAGCACACCTCTAGGCCGATCAAACAAGTCGGAAATTTCGCCATGAACTGAATAAACGCGGCCCGCGCAAGCCGTTTTTTGAGTGACACCTTCCCATGTCGGTTGATGCCATGAAGTTGAAA
>JAUIKP010000156.1 GCA_030430725.1 Nitrospiria bacterium | reverse complement strand
ACCACAGCACGGCATGTGTGCAATGTCATATTCCTTCCGGACGATTTTGATTCACCCGCAGGCGCAATCGCCATTGAAGAGGGGCATCGGGATCCCGGGTATAATGTTCGCTATCCTCCTCCACCTGTACCACTCTTAACGGAATGGTGACTTGTTCTTTCATATGTGGGAAGGATTCTTGAAAGAACAAATGGACCACGTGTTCGGTGCATCCGAACACTTCCGCATTCAAACCCGTCACATCGTTAAAATCCACCGTGATCCGTTCCGCAGGATTGATCCAGGGGGCGATTAATTTGGCTTTTTCTTGATTCGTCATACCATCCGTTTCCTATGGACGATCATACCTCTTGGCAGGGCCTTTTTTTGCACCGTATAAGTAAAAAAAAAGCCCTTGGCCCGTCACGCCTTTGAAAAATCATTGGCCACCAGGAGAGCCTTACGTAATTTTTTGGGCCACAAACACGCCGATGAGGACCATAACAATGCAGAGGACGAGAAAAATATAAAATAATACCTGAGCAATTCCGGCAGCTCCCTCCGCAATTCCGGAGAAACCCAATCCGCCCGCGATGAGTGCAATGACAAAAAATATGGCCGCCCATTTCAAGATCGTCATAGAGACCTCCTTCCACGAGGTTTAAAGAGGATCACACATTCTTGGATAACGTAGGTTGATGGATGACACCCGTGCGACTATCGAGAGAAATCCTCTGACCCTCTCATAGTCGTCCGACCCATAGGCTGATCCGACGGATCAGGCGGATCACCAATTGGCAGAGGGGTATCGTCGGGATCGGTTCCCGGCGATGGAGGCATAGGCGGATCGTGAATCGGTTCCGGTTTCGGATCCCGTTTCGGAGGACCGATGGGCGGAGATTTTCTTTCAGGTTCGGGCGGAGGTTTTACCGGTGGTCGTTTTCCGGTTCCCTGGAAAGCATGGCAATCTGCTTCATTGAGATTGGCCGCCCATGTCAAAACCATGCCGTCCTCCGCCTGATACGATGAAATAGCCGAAGCCATCCCTGCCCTCCCGCTCCCTCTACAGAGAAGGCGTGTCATCATTGGGAATTCTTTGAAATGAAAATTTTTGACCATTCATTTTCTCCTGATTCCTCATGATGTCTCTTGAAGTTGCTCATTAAAAATAGACAAGTTACCAAGGGCCCGGCGAATTTTTATCCATGTAGGATCAACCGGAACTTTGATAGAGATGGTGAGACACATTGAATCGGACACCCGTTTATGTCATTGCCACCTCTCTCTTCTACCGATACGAAACCTGCCAGAAATATCCACCTCTGGGAAATTGTTGCGGTTCGTGAACTGTGTATCCTGGCCTTGGGGATCTTTTTTCTTTGGTTATGCTTTCACTTGCAGGCCATTTTAGTCCCGGTCTTCATCGGCCTGGGACTGGCCTACCTCACTGACCCTGCACTGGATTATGTTGAGCAGACATGGAAACTTCCACGGTGGCTCGCCGTCACCTTCATGGTGATCATCATCTGCACATTGGTGAGCGGGTTTTTTCTCTGGGTGGGACCAAACCTTGTCGAACAATTGCGCCTGTTCATTGAACAGGTACCCACCTATCTTTCTCTTCTGGCCGACCGCCACGGCATAGATGTGAACGAGGTATCCCGGAATTTCAAGGAGGTCTCAACGAACATCCAGGATAAGCCATTGTCCACACTCAAGACGTTCTTAACGGGAACCGGCCAGGTTTTTTATTTCACCAATCTCATTATCGGCACGCTGGGCTCTTTTTTATTCTCGTTCTCCTTAATCATTATTTATTTTTTCTTTTTTGCCTGGAGCTTTCCCTCCATTCAACACACGGTATGGAGCGTCGTGGAATCTCAAGCGGATGACCGGTGGCCGAAATTACTGTCCAAAATGGATCGGGCCATTGGAGATTTTTTCAGGGGCCGGTTACTGATTGCGTTCATGATGAGCGGGATGTTTGCCATCGGATGGTTTTGGGTGGGGATGCCGTATTGGATTCTCCTGGGACTTGGCGCAGGACTATTGAGTTTGGTCCCTTATGCCGCCACCTTGATTTGGCCCGTCGCCATTCTTTTGAAATATTTGGATATGTCCATGGGATCCGGTTCACCAGACAATTATTGGATGCAACTCCTTGTCTGGCCCAGTGCCGTCTACCTCGGAGTTCAATTCCTTGAGGGATGGGTGTTAACCCCTTGGATTCAAAGCCAGTCAACCGACCTCAGCGCTGCGACCATTCTGCTGGTGGTGCTGATCGGCGGGGCACTTGGCGGAGTGTTGGGATTAATTCTTGCCATTCCTTTCGCGGCTTGTCTGAAAATCCTATCCAAGGAGCTGATTATTCCCCTGATTAAACGCGGGAATATCACGGAGGTACACCATGAAATTCATACACCCTAATAGGTCTGAACCGGCTTAACGCCTGTCCAATATGCGATGGAACCTCTCACTATCACGATGACCAGCCTGCGGGATCTGGGACGTCAAATTCTGACGCATCTCCCTCATGTCATATCCGCCGCGGTTATTCTTGTGGCGGCATGGGGAATGACCAGAATTCTGGAGAGGGTCTTAAGCCGGATTTTTTCACGGTTTGGCATTCGGGAATCCCTTTCCGAACTACTGAGGAAACTCGCCTTCATCGGAATCTGGATCGTGGGGATCCTGATTGCGGCCATGATCGTTTTCCCCAGTTTAACCCCTGGGAAAATACTCACGGGATTGGGTTTGGGATCCATTGCCATCGGATTTGCCTTCAAAGATATTTTTGAAAATTTCCTGGCCGGAATCTTAATCCTGCTTCGCGAACCCTTTCAATTGGGAGATGTCATTGAATGCGAGGAGCTGGAGGGATTTGTGGAAGAAATTACCATTCGGGATACCCATATTCGTCAAACGGACGGCCAACGGGTTGTCCTTCCGAATAGCATGCTGTTTAAAAATCCGGTCACGGTGCGAACGGATCGGGACGTGCGACGGGTTACCATTATCTGCGGCATCGCCTATGGAGAGGACGTCGACCGCGCACGACAGGTTATGCAAGAAGCACTCGACGGTCTGGAATCGATTAACCGGGATAAGGCCGTCCAGATCTTCGCTCGCGGGTTTGGGAGCAGCAGCATCGATTTTGAAGTCACCTGGTGGACGGGTTCACTTCCCTTAGACGTCCGGAAATCAAAGGACAAAGTCGTGGCCGCCGTAAAACGGGCGTTAGATCAAGCCAATATTGAAATTCCTTTCCCCTATCGCACATTGACATTTAAAGAACCGTTGCAGACCCTGATGACCCGACATCAACAGAACCAGAGAGATTCTCATGACACATGACTCTCTCAGAATTGTTTTTTCACAATCCTACCTGTTCGACGGAACATATAAGGGAGACAACTCACGATGGATGTGGTCACTGAATTGGATTGGCATCAAATTTGGTCGCATGCCTATCATCTGATCATTGCCTTTTTATTGGCAGTTCCTCTTGGTTGGGATCGCGAACAGGAATCGCGGGGGGCAGGACTGCGCACGTTTCCCCTTGTTGCGCTCGGGTCATGTGCCTATATGTTGACGGGAATCCATGTATTGACTTCCACTGATGCCGAAGGACGTGTCATTTATGGCATCCTAACCGGAATCGGCTTTATCGGCGGTGGCGCCATTCTCAAAGACAGAGGGAATGTGGCCGGGACCGCAACCGCGGCAAGTATTTGGAACACCGGAGCCATCGGAATGGCGGTTGCCTGGGATCGTTACGAAATCGCCATGGTGTTAAGCGCGTTGAATTTTCTAACTTTTCGGTTTATGCCATTGGTGAAAAGACAAGTCACGTCTCCACCATCACAAACCGATCGAACCATGGGATCCTAAAGTGAGGATAGGAATGGCTCCTACCCAAGAGTCTTCGCTGTCGTTCGGGAATGACGGGACTCTGTCAACGGGCCGGTCTTCTCCAGAGGTGGACCGTTGGACCCGGCCGGATAATTCTGTAAGGGTATCACGTTTTCTGCCCAGGCATCGACAATGGGTTGAATGATTTTCCACATCTCCTCGACTTCATCATCCCGCACAAAAAGTCGTGATTGGCCGGACATGGCTTCGAGAAACAAGCGTTCATAGGGAGAAAGATGTTCGGGAGCAATAGGGTCGTCCACCCTCATCGGTGCAGGTGTGACTCCTCCGGCTTCCGGAATAGTAAAGATCCCAAAATTGACCTCTTCATTGGCAAGATTCACACTCAGAATGTTACCGCCTTCTTCTGAAAAGAGCGATTCCGTATCGTTGGACCCTCTTCTAAAATGCACTCGAATTTCTTTTCGTTCTCGACCTAGCGCTTTTCCGGACCGTAATACCATGGGCACTCCTTGCCATCGTGCATTGTCGACCCATAGGATCACCTGCGCAAAGGTTTCGGTGTGTCGTCCGGAAACCACCCCCTTGCTTTTGGCATAACCGGGAACCCGCACACCATCGATCTCCCCTGAACGGTAACGAGCCCGGACGGTCTGGGCCCGGATCTCCGTCCTTGACGGTTTTCTTACTGATTGAAACAATTCCACTCGCTTATTCCGAAAATCGGGAGACCACATGGTCTCCAAGGGTTCAAGAGTCAGGACTGCCAACAACTGAAGGAGGTGATTTTGAATCATATCTTTCAGGGCTCCGGCGCGATCATAAAAGTCAGCACGCCCTTCCACCGCCAATGTTTCATCCCAGATCACTTCGATCTTTTTGATATACTGCCGGTTCCAAAGAGGCGTAAATACCGGATTGCCGAATCGGAGACCAAAAATGGTGGACACGATCGGCATGCCTAAAAAGTGGTCAATGCGAAATATGCACTCTTCAGGAAATTTTTGATGGACGAGCCCGTTTAATTCCTTTGACTGGGCATAGCTTAATCCGAACGGTTTTTCGATGAGGAGACGGGATCCCGGCGGTAACGTGATGTGTCGCAGGGATTCTAACACCGAAGAAAATGTCTGCGGAGGAAGGCCTAAATAGAGCAGGGTGGACCCTGCCTGCTTATGAAAAATCGCCTGAATCTGTCGAGTGTCTGAAAGATCTTCTACACGTGCGTATTCTAATGATTCCATAAACGCTTCCCGGGATCTTGGGAGGGGTGGCGTTTGATGGTTGCCGAGTATTTCGGACACATATTCTTGAAGCTGAGGAGTATTCCAATTTCGCCGTCCGACCCCCGTGATTCTATATTCCGCGGGAAGACCTCGGTTGGCGAACACTTGAGCTAAAGCAGGAAAAATGTACCGTTTCGAGACGTCGCCTGTCGCTCCAAAAATGACCAGATGCTCATACATAAGGTCTTGGTGTACCTCACTTTCAAGTAATAATTTCGGAGTCCCACATCTCCGTGCCGGTTCACCCATACGGGCGTTTTAGTCGAACATCGGGAGAAAATTCATTGAACCGGATGACCGGCCTGTCCCTGCATGGATGAACATGGTGCCCGTGATTTTGAGCATGCTGTTCTTCTCCCCACCCTTCATAATCCTGGTGTGTCTTTTTTCCTCAATTGTTCTACCAGTAATGTGGTTTCCCGTAATGTTTATACAGATTAATTTCATATACCCGTTCAATGGGGGCAGTTGGATCATACTCGGGTGATTTTTCAATTTGGTCCTGATTGAGGTCCACGACCATGGTTCTCTCTGCCCAGTCAATCGATTTATTCCACATTGGACTGATTAACACCTTTCTGCCGGCCAACCATTTCGAAGTATCCACGACCAGATAGCGTACGGTCCAATTGGCATCATCGATGAGGAAATTTTCGATTTTTCCGATTTCCCCATCTGTCGCCTGAAGGGAAAAATCTTTGAGGCCATTGGCGCTGGTCAATGTGCCCGGGAACACCGAAAGTTCCCTCTCGTCAATGGGGAAATAGGTGCTCCATCGATAATAGTTGCAGATTTCGCGTTCCTTTTCCCAGGATATTGGTTTTTCTATATCAAACTCCGGCGCACCCTCGACTTGAGCCTTACTGACGAGAGCCCGGAAGGATCCCACGTCCATATGGGGCAGCACAAAACTCTGGGTAGAAATCAACACATGGCGACCCTGCAACCAGTTCCCCGTGTCAGCAGCCAGATAATGGATTTTCCATGTCTGATCATTAGCATAGATATCCGCGACGGTCCCGATAATTCCATCTGTCCCCTGAAGCACGCAGTGTGAAATTTTATTGAGATCTCGTAACATGTCATTTCCTTTTCTTGATAAATGGAGCGACGTTGCAATCCTGTCCGGACAACCGTGCTGACCGGCTAGAAGGGAATCAACCGTGTTCCGCGCATGCCGTCACACGAAGTCATGAACCGAGGAGTTGGCCGTCAATCCGGCAAACCAAATTGACAGCCAACTCATGACACACGCCACGCGGCAATTTCGCTCAGGGCATCAGTGATTTTTCTGTGATGAACTCTGACTGGAAATTGGAGATTGCGAATCCTTGTTCTTCAGGTCTTTGGCGGCCTGTGCGGCCTTTCCTTCCTTGTTAGACATATTGGGGTTTTTAGGATCGACATCTTCCATTTCCGTCAATTGATCCGCTCGGGTTCCCGGACCACTTCCTTCGTCGAGTGAAGGCTCAGCCGACGGGGTGCTTCGTTGAATGTTGTCAGGAACATTTTCTTCAGCGGAACCGGCCTTCATTCCCTGACCGGCCATTCCCATGGATGTCATACCCAGAATGAACGCCGTTGCCATACATACAGTTAACAATCGTTTCATCACACACCTCCTGAAAGAGTGAATTAAATTCCAATTGAAAAATTGTTGGTCTTCAACCATAAAGTTGAAAACCACAAACAAATTCTCAATTGCCGTCTGTCCCTTATCACTAGCATGTTCAACGCAATCCGACCAATGGACAAATCGGCAACCGGAAAAAACCAAATGTATAAGGTGTGCCCCATGCGACAACTCAAGCGGTCCCAACGGAATCTCCTTGCCCGGGTTCTGCGCCGGTTATGGTAGAACGACTGCACCTGTCCCACGAGTAATGTTGTGTGATCACTCCCACTCGCGTTCCGTTTTCAAATGACATCGGCTTGGAATTCCTTTCCTTTGTCAGGTGAGTGTCCGTACGCCAGATCTGTGGGTTATCAGGCAAACACCACATGTCGTCAGGTCTCTTCATTTCTTTGCCTTCCCTCTATGGCCTTTCTCTATAGCAAACTATATTTCCATAAGACGTTGTGATAACTTATGTGGAAATTCAAACTCTGGTGTCTTTCAAGGGGCCTTCGCCTCTGGAACAGTTCCGAAACCTGTAAGCCAAATGCCAGGCGACAAAGAGTAGAGTGAGGATTATCACCAAATCTTTAATTTTATTTTGACAC
>JAUIKP010000155.1 GCA_030430725.1 Nitrospiria bacterium | reverse complement strand
GGAGAATGGGAGTGCCATCAGCTCGGGTCGCAATGCCCGTTGGGATGGGATAGCGGGGTATGCCATTTATGATTTTAATGAACAATGGGGGCTCCGGTTTCGTGGAGAAATTTGGGAGGACGCCGGGGGCGATCAAAGTTGTTTGGGGACGGCCGGATCCGGTGGAAATGCGAATGTCTGTGCCGTATCAGCTCCTATCGCACAAACCCTTTGGGAGAACACGTTGACCCTTCAATATAAGCCGGCTCCGTCGCTGATCACGCGATTGGAATTTCGATATGACAAATCAAATCAAAATGTTTTTTTAGATGGCAGAAATAATCTGACCAATAACCAGCAGACACTGGCGGTGGAAGCCATTTTTCTCTTTTAAGAAGAGGTCGAAGGAGTAAAGACGATGAACGCCTATAATCACAAAGCCGGTAAAGCCATTTTGTCGGGATTTCTGTCTGTCCTGGTATTGAGCGGGTTGAGCTCGTTCGTGTGGGCTGAGGATGGAGGAGCGTCGCAACTGAATACCGGCGACACGGCTTGGGTGTTGATGTCCTCGGTCTTGGTGTTGGCTATGATCATACCCGGGTTGGCCTTGTTCTATGGCGGGATGGTCCGCAGTAAAAACGTGTTAAGTACCATGATGCAGAGCTTTATTGCGGTGTGTCTCGTCAGTGTGGTGTGGGTGTTGTGGGGCTATAGTCTCGCGTTTGCACCCGATGTGGGGGGCGTTGTTGGGGGACTCAAGTGGTTGGGATTGTCAGAGGTGGGACCCGAACCGCTTGAAGGTTCGACGATTCCCCATTTGGCCTTCATGGTGTTTCAGCTCATGTTCGCCGCGATTACGGTAGCGCTCATTAGCGGAGCCATCGCCGAACGAATGAAATTTAGTGCCTTTGCGTTATTTGCCGTGTTATGGGTCACGTTCGTGTATTCGCCGTTGGCTCATTGGGTGTGGGGAGGCGGCTGGCTGGCGGAATTGGGCGATTTAGATTTTGCCGGTGGGACGGTCGTCCATATTAGTTCGGGTGTGGCGGCGTTAGCCTGCGCGCTTGTCTTAGGAAAACGCCACGGATATGGTACAGACAATATGAGCCCCCATAATCTGCCGTTTACCGTCATCGGAGCCAGTTTGTTGTGGATCGGATGGTTTGGATTTAACGCGGGCAGCGCTTTGGCAGCCAATGGGGTTGCGGCGAGTGCCTTTGTGGCCACTCATGTGGCGACGGCCGCCGGGGCGTTAGCCTGGGTCGGAGTGGAGGGACTCTACCGGGGAAGGCCGACGGTGTTGGGTGCGGCCAGCGGCGCTGTGGCGGGTCTGGTGTCCATCACACCGGCCGCCGGCTATGTGGGGCCCATAGCGGCCATTGTGATTGGTTTTGGAGGAGGCATGGTGTGTTATCTCGGCGTATTTTTAAAGCATAAACTGAGCTATGATGATGCCTTGGACGTGCTTGGCATCCATGGAATCGGAGGCACCTGGGGAGCTGTGGCGACCGGATTATTTGCCAGTATGGGAGGAGGCACCGGTCTCTTTTTCGGGAATCCCGGGCAGGTCGTCATTCAAGTCATTGGTGTTGGCGCGACCTGGGTGTTCTCATTTGTCGGCACCTTCCTTATTCTTAAACTCGTTGACGGGACGATCGGGTTACGCGTCAATCGAGAAGATGAGGTGCTCGGATGTGACCTGACCCAGCACCGGGAACGGGCGTATGGCTAATTCCTACATGAGAAAGGTGGACGTTTCGAGAGCAAGGAAGGGTCGGAAGAGTCAGGTGCCCGCGACGACTGAAAGCGGTATGCAGAGTGTCTTAATCCAATGGAAGGATGGTTCTTATGAAGCTGATTCAAGCCATTATTAAACCCTTTAAGTTAGATGAAGTGAAAGATGCCTTGATCGAGTTGGGGATTCAGGGCATGACCGTCACCGAGGTGAAGGGATTTGGTCGTCAAAAAGGTCATAAGGAGACCTATCGAGGCACTGAATATCAGATTGAATTCGTTCCAAAAATCAAACTGGAAATCGCCTTGGCCGATGATCGGGTGGGAGAGGCGTTGGAGGCCATCACTCGTGCAGCCAAAACCGGCAGTATTGGAGATGGAAAGATTTTCGTCTCCGAGTTACACAGCGTCATCCGTATTCGTACGGGGGAGTCGGGCGAAGGAGCGGTCTGATACTGGTATCCGGCTACATCACGTGTTTACTCGAGGAGGGGAAATGAATCTGTTAAGTCCACGCTCTGCGTTGGGAAGGGTGACCGGACTGGTGCTTGGCCTGAGTTTGAGTCAGCCATTGGCGGTTTGGGCAGGTGAAGAGGGTTTGCTGAAAATTGATACGGGGGATACGGCCTGGCTCTTAATGTCTTCGGCGCTGGTGTTGTGTATGACGCTTCCTGGTCTGGCCTTATTTTACGGGGGGCTGGTGCGCAAAAAAAATGTGCTCGGGACCATCATGCATACGATGGTGATTCTGTGTGTCATTAGCCTGCTTTGGGTGCTGTGCGGATACAGTTTAGCCTTCGGTCCGGATGTTGGTGGGGTCATCGGCGGCCTGGCCTGGGTGGGGCTGAATGAAGTGGGATTGGATCCGAGTCCCGTGTATGCGTCGACGGTGCCCCATCAAGTCTTTATGTTCTTCCAACTCATGTTTGCCGCCATCACCGTCGCGCTGATTACCGGCAGTGTAGCCGAGCGAATGAAATTTAAAGCTTTACTGCTGTTTGCGGTCTTATGGTCTCTTCTGATCTATGCCCCGTTGGCGCATTGGGTGTGGGGTGGAGGATGGTTGGCCAAGCTTGGAGCCTTGGATTTTGCCGGCGGTGCGGTCGTGCATATCTCTTCCGGGTTCGGGGCATTGGTCTGTGCCGTGATGCTGGGGAAGCGCAAGGGATTTGGTTCAGAACCGATGCCTCCACATGATTTGCCCATGACTGTCCTGGGTACGGGACTTCTCTGGTTCGGGTGGTTCGGCTTTAACGCGGGGAGTGCGCTCGGAGCCAACGAGGTGGCCGGGTCCGCATTTCTTGCCACGCACACGGCCGCCTCGGCAGGGGGGCTCAGTTGGATGGTGGCTGAATGGGTCCATAGAGGAAAACCAACGGTGCTAGGGGTTGCCAGTGGAGTGGTCGCGGGTTTGGCCACAGTGACTCCCGCTGCAGGATTTATCGGGCCGATGTCGGCCCTTTTGATTGGTCTGGTTGCCGGCACGGTCTGTTATATCGCGGTCGTGTGGAAAATGCGACTGGGTTATGACGATTCGCTTGATGTCGTGGGCATTCATGGCGTGGGCGGGTTTATGGGCATCTTAGCAACCGGGTTGTTTGCCTCAATCGGCGCCCAGGGTGTCTTTTTCGGGAACCCCGGACAGTTCGGTATACAAGTAGTATTGGCTTTGGTAACCTTGGCGTTTTCTGTCATCGGGACCTATCTTATTCTTAAAATCGTGGATGTGACGGTGGGGCTCAGAGTCTCCGCCCAGGACGAGGAAATGGGGTTGGACCTCAGTCAGCACAACGAACGGGCCTATTCTTAACAGGAAGGTGCGTGGTTGAGCATGATGCGGGGGGACCGGGCATGATCTCCGATCCATGTGGGATGCGCACATGGATACAGTTGAGGAGGTACGGTGTGGGATTATCTTTTATAAACAGATGTGTTTGCGAAGGAGGTATTGAATGACCGCGAAAGAAGTGTTGGATTTTGCCAAAAAGAACAAGGTGGAAATGGTGGACGTCAAGTTTGTCGACCTCATGGGGAGCTGGCAGCATTTTTCGATTCCGACTTCAGAATTGACGTTGGATCTATTTAAAGATGGCTCAGGATTTGATGGATCGTCTATCCGTGGCTGGCGCATGATTCAAAATAGCGACATGTTGATCGTGCCTGATCCGAATACCGCCTGCATGGATCCCTTTACGGAGATTCCGACGTTAAGCCTCGTGGGGGACGTGCAAGATCCGATTACCCGTACCATCTACGAGCGGGATCCTCGCGGTGTGGCCCTTCGCGCCGAGCAATATCTCAAGAGCACCAAAATCGGGGATATTTCCTATTGGGGCCCTGAAGCGGAATTTTTTGTTTTTGACCATGTGTCGTTCGATCAAAACAGCCACTCCGGTTACTACTTCGTCGACTCGGAAGAGGGCATTTGGAATTCCGGGAAAGATGGAGTCAATCTCGGGTCCCGTCCGCGACACAAGGAGGGATATTTCCCCGTGGCTCCTGTCGACTCCCAACAGAATCTTCGGTCGGAGATGTGCCGGGAAATGGAAAAAGTCGGGATCAAGGTGGAGAAGCATCATCATGAAGTGGCCACAGGAGGCCAAGCCGAAATCGACCTTCGATTCGATACCCTGGTCAAGATGGCCGATCAGATGATGATGTACAAATATATCGTACGCAATGTCGCGCGTCGGCATAACAAAACCGTGACCTTCATGCCCAAGCCGCTCTATGGGGATAATGGCACGGGAATGCATACGCATCAGAGTATCTGGAAAGACGGGAAGCCGCTGTTTGCCGGGAAGGAGTATGCAGGTGTCTCGCAGTTGTGCCTGTATTATATCGGCGGAATTCTCAAACATGGTCCGGCCTTGGCGGCGCTCACCAATCCGATTACGAATTCGTACAAACGGCTGACTCCGGGCTTTGAAGCACCGGTGTTGCTGGCCTATTCCAGCCGGAATCGATCGGCGGGGATCCGCATTCCCATGTATTCACCGAGTCCCAAGGCCAAGCGCATTGAGGTTCGATTCCCGGATCCTTCCTGCAACATGTATTTGGCCTTCAGTGCCATGCTCATGGCCGGATTGGACGGGATTCAAAATAAAATCCATCCAGGGGAAGCCATGGATAAAAATCTATATGATTTAGAGCCGGAGGAATTAGGGAATATTCCTTCATTACCCTCGAGTCTGGAACAGGCCCTAAGGGCTCTTGAGGAGGACCATGAATTTCTCTTAAAAGGCGGCGTGTTTTCCGAGGACCTGATTGAAGCCTGGATTGGCTATAAACGATCCAATGAAATCGATGCCATTCGAGTCAGGCCACACCCGTATGAATACTTTATGTACTATGATGTCTAAACAGTGAGGAGATGTTCCCCTCACCCCGCGGGGAAGCCACCCCCTATCCTGATGCCCGGGTGTTTTACTGGAGGAGTTCTGACACTCCCTGTGGTGCCCGGGCGTTAAGGCTTGGGAAACCGTTCAAGGAATTGTTCGCGAACTTTTCTCATCCTGGTATGGATGGCATGCTCCAGTTCGTCGGCTCCCTGAAGCCAGTTTGTGGTGAGCATCCCGAGCCGGCGAGCGAGAAAAACCATTTCATCGGAACCGGATGGGGGCAGGACAAGGTCCTGGGCATGGCCACGGACAATTCTGAGACCATCAATGAGTTGTCGGAAATACAGATAGTGGTCTTTGAGTTGGGCCCCATCCTCAAGACTGAAGAGGCCTTCCCCGCTCAGGTGATCGATGGCCTCGAGCGTATTGGGCGTCCGGATGGAGGGATGGTTGTGCCCATGCATGAGTTGAAGATATTGCACGGTATACTCCACATCAAGAAGGCCACCCGCTCCGTATTTGACGTGCGTGGTTCCCGGCCGGACCAATTCTTTGATCTGACGTTCACGGAGGTGGAGGGCGGTCTGTAAATCCCATGGGTCGGGAGCATAGACGAATTGGTCGCGATGGTGTTCAACGGCTTTTCCGACCGCACGATTGCCGGCAAGAAACCGGAGCTTGATGAGGGCTTGCCGTTCAAAGGGGGCGGCTCCGCCCTCTGGAGTATAATACTGCTGAATTTCTTCGAGAGGATTGGCGAGGAGCCCTTTCTCCCCATGCGGCCGAAGCCGGGTATCCAGGTGAAAAATGCCTTCCTGTTTGGCTTCAATCCATTGGAGAAATTCCTGCGCCCAGCGTTCAAAATAATCCGGTGATATCCGCGCGGTCTGTCCGCGCGGTGGTTTGCCCGGCAGATGATAGACGAACAGAATCTCGATATCGGACGCATAACCTAATTCCCCGCCCCCGAGTTTCCCTAACCCGAAGATCGCCATCGCGGGTGGAGCGATGAGGGAGGCTTTCGGATTGATCGCCTGTTGAGAATGCAGGAGAGCCTGATTGAGAATGACGTCAGCGAGATTGGTCAAAGCTTGGGAAAACTGTGGGAGCGAACTATTCTCCAGGAGATGACGCATGTCGATTCGAAACAGTTCTTCATCCTTCCATTGATTCAAACGCTGTTTTTTATCGACGGGAGTTTTGGCTTTGAGCAATAACGGCTCTATGGCCTTACTGAGCATAGACTTTGACCGGATCAGGGGACCTTTTTGATATTGATTCATCATGGGCAATAAATTGTCATGCTGCCGGCGAAGGAGGTCCTCCCACAGGTAATCACTGCTGCCAAAGAGTTGCGCCAATCGCTCCAGCGTGGAAGCCTGGCTCAGCTTGGTGAGATGGGATGGGGTATTCGCCTGCTCTAACCATTGATCCAGGAATTGATCAAAATGGTCGAGCGCTTTCCCTGGGTCCGGTGCCCACCTCAGGTAATGGGTGAATTCTTTGAGGAGAGTGGCGGCCGTTCGCAGTTCCTGTTGTTCAGATTTTCCCTGAATTTTGCCGCCCTGCTGCCCGCGGACATAGAGACGGTTGCGGACGCGATGGTTGGCAACTTCAATCTTGGCTTTCACAATATAGATCCCGCGCATGGCCAGGGCATTGGCAAACGTGTACAAAAACGCGGGCGTATCGGTTGAGCTGATATCCAGAATGGTTTCATGGCCGCTGCGCGGGTTGGAAAAGGTAATGTGAACCGGATGGACCATGTCCGTCTGTTTCTGTCGCATATTCTCTAAATTCTCAATGAGCCGGCGATTCACCTGGCGACGGGCTTGCCGGATCTGGTTCTTTTGAAGAAGAACGAGAAGGACCGTCACCATTTCTTGAAATTCACGTTGTTCGGGTTCGTCAAATTTCAGCCCTTTGAGAGCCTGCACATGAAAGACATCCACCACAATTTTTCTGGTCAACCCTCGAGTCGCCTGTGAGGATACACCCATGGGCATGTGACCCGGAGATGATTTCATGGAATGGGAAGTGGGGGACGTGGTCTCCAGCGAGGTGAAAATTGTTGCCTCGCGAATATCCAGCCCAAAGGACGATAACACCCCACAGAACGTGGCAAATTCTGAAAAATAGTCGTACCCCACCAGAGTCAATTGGTATTGCCGGCTGGGGAGAGTCCGGATCGAGATGGCACAGGGTCGTTCAAATGTGAGTTGGTTCGCCAGAGCTAAATGTTCCAGAATTGCCGGAGGAGGAAAACTTTCAAAATAATCCGGGTCCATCTGCCGGACAAAATCTCTGATCAAGGCCGGACGAAG
>JAUIKP010000154.1 GCA_030430725.1 Nitrospiria bacterium | reverse complement strand
ATGAGCCCTTGATGCGAGTCTCTATGGTGGATGCGCTGAAGGCGATCGGCTATGTGGTAGAGGAAGCCAGTTCCGGGTTGGAGGGACTCGAGCGGTTGCAGGCTTCACGGTTTAATTTGGTAATAACTGATTTGCGATTGCCCGGTGTGGATGGACTGCATATCGTGAAACATTGCAGGGAGCAGTGTCCTGGCACGGAAGTAATTGTCATTACCGCACATGGTTCTGTAGACACGGCTGTCAATGCGATGAAAAGCGGTGCTTACGACTACATTACGAAACCATTTTCTATGGATGAATTATTGTTGAGTGTGCAGCGGGTCTGCGCAGTGGTGGCTCTTCGCGAAGAGAATCGCGTGTTACGGGATGCATTGGAAAAAAAGTTTAGTTTTCAAGGGATTGTGGGAAAAAATGAGCGGATGCGACAGGTGCTGGAGAAAGTCAAGTTAGTTTCGGCAACTGACGCGACGGTTTTAGTGGTCGGCGAAAGTGGAACGGGAAAGGAGTTGATTGCCAATGCCATCCATTCCAATAGTGCTCGCCGAAATCATTCCTTGGTCAAAGTCAGTTGTGCCGCGCTACCGGAGTCGCTGTTGGAAGCTGAACTGTTCGGGCATGAAAAAGGGGCCTTTACGGGGGCCCTCCGACAACGGCAGGGCCGGTTTGAACTTGCTCATCAGGGAACGCTTTTTTTGGATGAGATCGGCGAAATTTCCCCGTTGGTCCAGATTAAATTGCTTCGTGTTCTACAAGAACGGCAATTTGAACGTGTTGGGGGAAATGACACAATTGAAGTGGATGTGCGATTAGTGTGTGCAACGCAGAAGGATTTGCGGAAAGAGGTCGAACAAGGACGATTTCGGGAAGATCTCTATTATCGATTGAATGTGGTACCGGTTCAGCTTCCCCCCCTCCGAGAACGTCGAGAAGATATTTTCATGATAGCCAACCATTTTTTAGAGACAATGGCAGGTCGAATTCACCAAGAACCCAAAACCTTATCACGCCAAGCTCGCGAGGTGTTATTGCAGTATTCCTTCCCGGGAAATGTCCGCGAATTAGAAAATACCATTGAACGGGGGTTGGCATTGGCACAACACACTCAAGAAATACAGGTGTGGGATCTCTGCGGACAGAGCCGATGTCCATATGCGGGAGGGGAGCCACAAAAAGGATGCGGGTTTTGCGGGACCCAGGAAGGTCGGAGAGGCGTGAATATTGGGGCGATGGAAACATTGGCCGAGGCGCGCGAGCACTTTGAACGGGGACATATTCTTGAAATACTCAATCGAACCGGGTGGAGTCGGATGACGGCCTCGAAGGTTTTGGGATTATCAAGAAAAGGACTTTGGGAAAAATGTAAACGATATGGAATTGTTCGGGCATGCGACGATACGGATTCTGAGAATGGGGATGACGGTTGAAAGGGCAGCTCTCCTAGAGAGCATAGAGCTGCCCATATTTGAAGGTTAGGGGTTTTGTGATGGGAAATAGATTATTCTCCACCATCCCAAAGGGTGATGATGCGGTCATTTCCAGCTGTAGCGAGGTATTTCCCATCAGATGAAAGAGCGATTCCCCTGACAGGTCCTTTGTGTGATCGAAGCGTTCGGAATTGACGGCCGGTCTGGATATCCCACATTTTGACGGTCCCATCGTCGCTGGCGCTGATAAGCACCTGTCCATCCTGGGTCACAAGAAGATTTCTGACCCATTCAGAGTGCCCTTTCAGCGTGCGACGTTCTTTCATTGTCGGCATGTCCCAGAATTTAATCGTACAGTCACGACTTCCTGAGATCATGGTGCCTCCGTCCGGGGTGAAGGTAAGAGCCCCAATCCAATATTCCATGGGTTTTTGAAATCCGCCTTGGTCATCTACGTAAAAACCACGATTTTCAGTTTCTTCGTCATCGGCCTCATCTCTCCAATGGCCGTTATGTACAATTTTTTCTTCCCCGCTTGGCAAAACCTCATAGAGCTTGATCTTCCCGATATCAGTACCAGACACTAGATGAATGCCGTCAGGGGAAAATGCTGTGCAGACACTCCAATTATGGTCGTATTGGTCTTTACCAAGGAGAGTCATGAGTTCGGTGCCTGTAGTGACTTCCCAAATTTTAATGTCTTTGTTTTGCCCGGCCCTGGCGAGCATGAGACCATCCGGGGAAAAGGAAATGCTGCATACGGCATGATCGTAACGAGTAAAGAGTAACCGCAGGGATTCTCCGGTTTGAGGATTCCACAGCCGAATGGTCCGGTCTTCACTTGCCGAAGCGATTATTTGGCCATCAGGGCTATACTTGACTTCTCGAACGACATGTGTGTGGCCTCGTAGAGAACGAAGGAGGCGGCCGGTCTCAATATCCCACATCCGAATAAAGCGATCATTTCCTCCGCTCGCGAGAGTCAGACCATCAGGGGAAAAGGTAACAGACCAAATTTCTTGTGTGTGACCACGGAATGACTTCAGTTCCCTCGCACCGTTTTTCCAGTAGGCCAGTGAATCGATGGGTGGCGGGGGTTGCGAATCAGGACTATGGATGAACCCGGGATTGGAACTCAGTGTGTCTGGGCTTGTTGGATGGGTCATGAAATTCCTCGCTTCGGAAACAGATTGACATCGAATGGATTGGCTAAACGGATTTAGAAATGGATGAATGGGATTCTCTTGCCAAAAGGGAAAACGCATTCCTATAATTCAACTAGTTATGATACTAAACGGCGCTTTTCGAGGGAGTCAAGGTAGCTACCTAGCTACCTCCCCAAATTTATTGTGAATTTATTGTTACGGTGATCATCTTCCGAGAAATAAACCTCATCTTGTGGTGATCTCGCGGAAAACGGAGGTTTGCTCATGGAAATTCGTTTTCAACCCGCCCTCCTTCAGGAGGTGATTGATTCGTTTGCTGAAAAAACTGAGCGTGAAGGGGACCCGACTTATTTTAATGAATTTCATGAGTTTGCCGATCCCATTTACGAGAAGTTTTCCCTTGATGAACGTGACCCCGAGTTCAAACGCCTTTATCAGCATTTATTTGCCAAATGGGGGTTTGCCGAAATTCTTCGTGATGCTTTTGATGACTTCCCGGTTTTACGAGATAAAACTGGGATTGTCTTGGTACGAGGCGTATTAAAAGAAGATCAGGAAGGGGTTGATGTCCTTCGCAAGTGGGGAGTGGTTGAAGAAAAGCTCGCCCGACAATTTGAAGAGGCCGGGAAAAAAGGGGTGGGGATTAAATTGATCCCTCGGCGATTTTATGACCCAGCCATTACCCGTTATCTACGACATGAGTTAACGCATATTTCTGACATGTTAGATGAGGCTTTTGGCTACGATCCTGACACTAAAGTAGGGTTGAACCCTGGGGAAGAACATTTGATTTTAAATCGTTACCGTGTGCTGTGGAACCTTCATGTCGATAGCCGGATTGCCCGAACAGGCAAAGAGCCGATGTTTTCCAAGGAATATCGGTTTCGGGAGTTCCGCTCTTGGTATCGAAAAATTCCTCCTGGTCAGGTGGAATCCGTGTTTGAAGGGATTTGGCAGACCGATTATCTCACTCATGCCGAATTAGTAGAAATGGCTTCGGATACGATACGAGTTATTGAAAGAGCCATTGAGGTTGAAGACAGTGAGGTTCCGGATGTGCCAACGAAACCCATGCTTCTCCCTGGGTTCCCGTGTCCTCTCTGTCGATTCCCAACTTACACCTGGGTGGAAAACATGGATGAGACGCTCGAAAGTTTTGTCTTAGATTTTATTCGTGAAAACCACCCAGGATGGGATGTGGAGTATGGGGCCTGTGACAGATGCGTAGAGGTGTATAAGCTTCGGGCCTCCGGAGTGGTATAATTTCGAAAGCCACCTTCTCCTCCCGTCTCATTTGTTTTTATTGGTTTTTAGGCTATTGAAAGCGTCGTAATGTCGGACTCCCATCTACCAAGCCAGCCTTCGTCGAATCCGACGTTAGGTCGAAGAATGTTTCTTCGACAATCCGCAATTTCCATAGGTGCGACGGTTCAGGAATTCGTTAAACATCGTGATGCTCCTTCCCCGAAAAAAAAGGAGAAGCCTGTTCCTGAGAAAACAGGGTGGCTCCGTCCCCCAGGGGCTGTCGAAGAGAAATTGTTTTTGGAGCGCTGTACCGGATGCGCTGATTGCGTCGAGGTCTGTCCTCACGATGCGATTCAAGTGTTATCGAGTAATGACACCCCAGTTATCTTTCCAGGAGAAATCCCATGCAAATTATGTGAAGATCTTCCTTGTATTGGGGTGTGTCCTACTGAGGCTCTTTTGCCCGTTGAGGATCGTTTTCAGGTTAATATGGGAGTGGCGAAAGTTTTGGCAAAAATGTGTACGGCAGGAACTGGTTGCAATGCGTGTGTTTCTAAATGTCCCACGGAGGCTCTCTCGATGGATTTTGCCTCCTATCACATTCGTGTAGATGAGTCGGTCTGCGTGGGTTGTGGTATGTGTCAATACATATGTGGGACGGTAAATGACCGTACCGCAATTCGGATTGTTCCCAGGTAAGGAAGGTATGGTATTTTACACTTAGTTGTGCTGATGGCTGGAATGACCTGATAAAGAAAAGTATGAATTATGGATCTTTTTGCCGGGAGGTATGGAAAATGGCTGGAAGCATCAAAAGGGATGTTTCTGTGGGGGGGCTACCGTAAAATTTAGGAGGTTAAAGTCGCTCGAAAGATTTGAAAGCCGTGGGGCCAGGAGGGATATTGAAGTCTTGACTTCATAGGGCTGTTGTCCTATTATCTGATCCCTTTTTCATGAATACTTAATAGCCCTGACGATGATCCTAATTGAAGCAAATGCTTGTGAAATACAAAATTTAAAAGTTAGGTGAAATATGACATCAGGCGTTAAAGATGTGAAAAAAACAGGGAAAAACGGGATGCCAGTTTCTGGAACTGAAAAGGCCGTTAAGATATCTCCAAAAGTTGCACCAGCTGTCGATCGGGCACTCTGTCGGAGCAAGCTTTATCTGTTGGTGTCGTGGGGGTATCTTTATCCGGAAGACGAGGAGTTTTTGGATTATCTTCAGAGTGGGGAATTTGTTGAAGATGGGAAATCGGCCCTAGAAGGGTTGAAAAAAGAACTTCAAAATATAGGGGGCGAAGAGGCGCATGAGCGTCTGAATGCATTAGTTGGGAACTTTGATGCAATTGAATCTTGGGTATCATCAGAAGGGGAAAACTGGAGCCTACAAGACTTACGTGACGAGCATCGCCGAGTGTTCAGCAATGTCATAGCGTTGGATTGTCCTCCGTACGAGACATTATTTGGAAATGATCACGTTTTCGGCCAGTCATACGTTATGGGAGACATTGCCGGTTTTTATAGTGCCTTTGGCCTTCAACTTTCTCCTGATATCCATGAGCGCCTGGATCATTTGAGTGTAGAATTAGAATTCATGCATTATTTAGCCTACAAAGAATCATACGCCATTCTTCATGATGGAGCGGAAAAACTTAAAACCGTCGTTGATGCGGAAAAAAAATTCGTTAAAGAGCATATTGGTCGATGGGTGCCTTTGTTTTCAGGCATGCTAAATAGAAAGGCTGATTACGGTTTTTATAAAATTTTGGCTGATTTTACCTCGAATTGGATTGCTTTTGATGTTGCATTTTTGGGAGTGACTCCTCAGCCTTATTCGGAAACCGATTATCGCCCTGCGACATACAATAGCCCTGAGGGTCAGAGCTTTGAATGTGGTGCTCAGGATCAAGGAAATGAACTGAGCCTTCTTATGAGCGAAGTGGGGGCTGATGCTTTTTTGGATAAGGAAAGTGGAGCATCAGGCCAATCAGGAAATGCTTAGGGAATTTGTTGGTTAAGTTATTTTTGGAAATTTGTTTTTTTAGTGGCGACAGGTTTGAGGAGACAGTTAGTTAGCAGTCTTTTCGGTTTTAATCTTTTATCAAAGGAGGATGCGTCATTATGAGATTGGTGCAGACGCGTAACAAACGACTGGTGTTTGGCGTTCTTCTGTCTGTCCTGGTGGTGTGTGTCGGTTTGACCATGGGGCAGATTCCGCTGGCCGTCTCGCAGCCGGTAACGATTCCGGTTGGCAAAATTACTGGCCCAATTCCTATGGATGCGGCGAATCCGGTTTGGGAATCTGTGCCTGGTATCGTTGCCCCATTAAGTGGGCAGACGATAACGACTCCAATGCACCCAAACATTTCAGTGAAAACTGTGATGATTAAAATGGCAACAAATGGCGAGGAAATCGGTGTTTGGGCCAACTGGGGTGATCAAACATTAAATAACACTACCATCGGTCCGCAGGATTTCAGGGATCAGATGGCGGTGCAATTTCCTGTGCAATCTGCAGGCGCTCCTCCGTTCCAATGTATGGGACAGTCTGGTGGGACGGTCAACATCTGGCGTTGGAATGCTGAATGGCAAAAAGATCTCGGCGCGGGCGTAGCCGGTATGTGGGATGTGGACAATCAATACCCTTCCATAGCCTGGGATTACTACTATGAGGAGCCAGCTGGTGGTGTGACCTATCCTGACCGAATTGGTCGGAGCTTAGGACCATTTAACCCTGGTATTTGGTCTGGAAATATTATGTCCGATCCTAACTTGCGACTGGGGTCAGTCGAAGATTTGAATGCTAATGGATTTAGTACGTTGACGACCCAAGCATCACAAGACGTGGTGGGAAATGGATTATGGGAGCCGTATGGATCACTAAAGGGTGGATGCTGCAGCGGTCCGACCTGGAGAGTGGTAATGAAGCGGAGTCTCAAAACACAAGACCCTAATGATGTTCAGTTCGCAGCGGGAGGGAGCTTCCCGATAGCTTTTGCGGTCTGGGACGGTTCCAACGTTGAGCGCAATGGGATGAAAGGAATTTCTACTTGGTTTACGGCTCAAATGCCAAACTAAGTTTATTCCTTTTCTGATCTAGGTCCTTTTTTATATAGGACGTAACTAAATTTGAAAACCTCCGGTAATGGACTCCAGTAATGGGGGAAGTTACCGGAGGTTTTTTTATTAATCCCTCTTTAGCCGGTAAAAGGGAAAAATGGATTTTTAAAAGTCAAGAAATGGGTAATTGTTGCATTGAAGAGAATAGGACGTGTATAAATTTAAAATAGGTAGTTTTGGCGTTTTTTATTATACCCATTACCTGGGAGCCGCGCTGTGAAAATTTCACTTTTATTCCCTCCTAGTTGGCATCCCTCTCAGCCCTATTTAAGTGTTCCCTGCCTTTCAGCTTTTCTTCAAAAATCCGGGGTTCCAGTTCATCAGCAACGTGATTTAAATATTGAGTTGCTTGATAGGGTGTTAACTAAAGGCTTTGGATTAGATATTTATCCCCGATTAGTTGATTTGGTGAAAAAACTGGAAGGATCGGTTTCT
>JAUIKP010000153.1 GCA_030430725.1 Nitrospiria bacterium | reverse complement strand
CATCAAAGGCTCCGGGTCGGTTCAAAAAAGTCCGTCCAGCAAGGCCGCAGCCGTTTTTACGCGCGGAGCGTACGCGTAGTACGTGAACACGAGAAAATGGCGAGAACGCCGCTGGCGGCTTTTTTCAACAGACCCATGATGGATAGGTGAACACCCGATCAACACTTCACATGACCTCTGTAGTTCAAGGCCTTGATGAAGGAAGGGGTTTGGCATCATTGAGGGATCTTGAGGTGGTAAGCCGTGGTTCTGTTCCTGGAAGGTGTGATGAATTCGTTAGAGGGCGTGTTTGGTTTTTTGAGAGACAAGGTCGTCAAGAATCAGACGGAGGTTGTCGGCCGAGGTGTCGATGACCAGATATTTGCTGTCAAGCACCACAACTGGTGTCATATCCAACCCGATCTTCAAAGCATGCCTTAGCTGTTGTTCCACCCGATCTTTGGCTCGCCCGGACTTGAGGTGCTCATGCATTCGCTCATTGTCGAGTCCTAATGTGTGATACAACGATTCTCTCATCTCGATCGATTGAATCGACCGGCGCTTGATTTGCAGGGTTTCAAAGAGCAGGTGCGCCATTTCCTCTCCTTTACCCTCAAGACGTGCGGCTTCGTAGACTTCAAAGGCTAGGGTGGAGGCATTCTCAACCACCGGAAGTCCGATATATTGGATGTTTAGGGCACGTCCGAATTGTTCTTTCAGCGGGGGAAGAATGGTGGTGACGAAGTCATGGCAATGCGGACAGTAAAAATCGATATAAATGTCCATCGAGATCGGCTTGAACGGCAGGTCTTCTTGACTTGGGAGGGAAATGGGGCGAGGGGCCGTGTCCCATGCCCGTGCGGGGATCATGGTGGCCACTGTCGCCAGGCAGGCAAAAAACAACAGGTTGATCAGTCCAATGGTGTTACGAACGTACATGGCCAGGGTGATCCGGATTTTAAGATTGAAGGGATTCGGCAAAGGGGTTGTCTATTGCAGGGACATTGTTGATTCGGCGAAAGCTACCTCGCGAATGCCCCCTTCCGTTTGGAAACAGTTGTTGTCGGGTGTCGTCCCTTAGGTGTTTCGGAAAGCTTCTTGACCTGGTTCCAGCCTGTGTGAAGAGCACGGATTCTGGATGGAGCTTTCCGGAAGTCCTGTGCCTCATAAAATATGCCAAGGGCTTTATCGTTCCTGTTGTGTTGAGTGATCGTTGCGGTGTCGATCAACTGAAGCGAAGGTCTCATGCCTTCCTCCTTTCGTTTTCCTCACCATAGAAAAATTTGAGGAGTGAGTCTACGGATGGTTACTGATCGATGCCACATCCTCTATGGGAATGTTGAAAAAAGCCGCCAGCGGCGTTCTCGCCTCTTGGCCGTGCTCACGTACTCCCCCGTCCAAGCGTCTGCGGCCTTGCTGGACGTGCATTTTTGAGCACTCCACTATTTTCCCTGGTGAGCCTCGGTGACTCCTAAGCTGATGAAGCGGCGAAATTTTTACAATATTCAACAGTCCCTCTATATCTTATAAGGGAAACCCCTATTGCCGGTGATCAGGATAGAGACACGCCACCAGCAGGCCTGGTTGGGAAAAAATAAGAGGCCATTGAATGAGATGTGCGTGGTCTCTTGAATGGAAAGGGGAAGCGTTAGGAGGCGGAAGGTTCTATCGGTAGGTTCGAGATGAAGAAAAGGGACAGGGTCCAGCTCTTGTCTGCCGTTTCGTTCCAGGCTGGGAAAGGGTGATAGTCTTTCAGTCGTTGGTTCCGAGTAAAATCGAATGCCGGAGTAGGGACCTCTTAGCCTGAATATTTTTGGCCCCTGCTGAGCGGTGGTGAGGAAGAAAGAGGCGGGGTGCGCATAGGAGCAGGGTGAAGGTCTAGGAGGTTGCAGGAGTGCAATCCACCTTCACCCTACTCGTCCAAGGTTGGAGGCCGGTCCGTCCCTGGATGTTCTACGCTGTTCCGTTCTTTCTGGAACCGGGAAAGGATGCGTTGTTGTGGTTAATGGGCCGCATGCGTTCGTTTCTCAAAATATTCATCATACCGGTGCACAAAATCTTTGGATTCACCCAGGGGTAAATGGCACCCACGGCAGGTCGTATAATCGACCTCCAAACGTTCGCCATTGGCCTTGAACGCTGAATAAACCCAGTCGCCGTTTTTGAGATTCTCCGGAGCGCCTTTTCCCCATCCCGCCCCTTTTTGCATGACAAAGACCTTGGCCAGGTCGCCTTTCACCACATTTCCATCTGCTCCTTTTTCCAGAGCCCCTTCGGCATTTTTCTTGGCGTTGTAGATTGCCATCACCAATATGGATCCGTTGGCAAAGGCTTGCCCTGGTTGGTTTTGGGCGCCAAGCGGGTTGACGTACAGGTCACGGACCGCATCGGGCTTTTGGACCCCTGATAAAAAGACGGGGAAGGATTTGTACTCTGAAGGAAACGCCAGCTCCCCATCTTTCGGCATGGCGCCAGATTGAGCCGACGGAGTCATGGCCATGGATGAGCAGCCAAGGGCAACGAGGATGATAGGCAGAAGACTTGTTCGACGCATGAGTCATAACCTCCGAGAGCGATGGAAAAACATGTCAAAGGATTACTGGAAAATAGTGAACAACGACACGAACCTAAAGTACGCGGATGAAATTTTTTTGTCTACATGCGGGTACTGATGGATGCTACATGAGCCTGGTCAGTCTGGACCAATACTATCCAATTCAAGAAATACAGAAGAGGTCATGAGGACAGGCATCGTCCAGGAAAGAGATGCTGCCCGTTCCGAATGTTTGGTTTGCAGATGGAAGATTATCGCATGTCGGCATTCTGAAGAGCGGCGGCAGTGTGCAAGATCATTCTGATCTTCATGGTCCGGCGGTCCTGAATAAATTGTTCAGTACCCTCCGGACGGGCAGAAAATTTTTTGACTGTAGCAAACGATAGCAATGTCCGGTAGCCAATTTTGATGACATGAATATAATGCACTGCCCTGAAACGTTGAGCTATCTCAGCAACTGTGTGAGTCGATGAAGCAGGGCAACGCTTTGTGATCAGCACATGTCCAGGTGTGGTGTCTGTCCTGTCTCCACGTTAGTTTTTCGTGACTGTCCAAGATCCTCAGATACCTTCATGGTCTTAAATCTTGGCTGTGCGTGCTGTTTGCATGCAGGGGCCGGCTTATTCGATTGAGCCGATGGTGTTCTGTGTGTGAGAAGTCTTATGAGTCCGAAGGGTGCTTCCGCATGGTGTGTGGTTTGGAAGATTTGAAATTAATCATCACTGGAATTTGGAGGATTAATGTTCAAGCAAAGGTCTTGGTTCAAGAAGTCTGTTGTTCTATGCCAATTCAGTCTATCGATGTTCATTGTTCTGAATGCCGTTTTCGTTTTGGCAGAGGAGAATCAGACAAAGGAGGAAGATCCTCCTGTTACCTTGCCGGAAGTGCTGGTGGAAGGTCACCGATCCATCCTGGCAGGCACTGGATCCTTGAATCTGGAACAACCCAGTCAAGGGAGTTCCCGATTGGGGCTGACCTTGCGGGAAATTCCGGCCAGCATCAATGTCATCACTCAGCAAACGATGCAGGAACGGGGATTGCGGACCGTTTCAGAAGCTATTCAAGCGGCCACAGGGGTCACTGTTGGCGATCATCCGGTCGCCCCAGGTGCCTTTTCCATGCGAGGATTCAGCGGCAATCAAGTACGCCTCGTGTTTGACGGGTTATCCCTGGGACCGACAGCATTTGTAACTCGCCCTCGGGAATCATGGAATCTTGAGCGTATCGAAATTCTCAAAGGTCCGGCCTCCGTATTGTATGGAGAAGGGGCCGTGGCAGGCATGGTGAATCTGGTGACCAAACGGCCGCAGCGAGGCGCGTCGGGAACGGACGTCCAGATTGCCTATGGATCGTTTGATACTGTTCGAGTCGGCCTCGGAAGCGGAGGGAGCTTGGGGACGGATCAACTCCACTATCGGATCGACGGGAGCTATCAGAATGCCGACAGCGTGATGGGCGTTCAGCGCACCCCCTATTCGCTTTATAACCTGACGAGTGGATTGCTCTATGATGTGACCTCTCGCCTGAATGTCGAATTGTCATTCGATATTGCTTACGATAAAGCCCACCCCTATTTGGGCACCCCCTTTGTTCCCAAGTCCTTCTCCAGGGATCAAGTGAACAGCGTGGTGAGTACCACGGATGGCGGCACGATCGACGACCGCATGTTGCGCAAAAATTATAACGTGCAAGATAGCAATATGAGCGCCCTGACGACCTGGAGCAAATTGAAAGTGGCTTGGCAACCCACGGATTTTATCGAGGTGCGCAATCAAAGTTATTACTACACGGCGAAACGGGAATGGATGAATGCCGAGACCTATACCTTTAATCCGAGCACGGAACTTATTGATCGCGATCGGTTTCAGGTGGAACACGAACAATGGGTGGCTGGTGATCGGCTCGTGTTTCAGGTGAATCATCCTCTCGGAGGTTTTAAAAATCGATTGTTGAGCGGGATCGATTTTAACTTTACGAACTTTAATCGGCCTAGTTACTACAGTGGAGATGTGGATAGTGTCGATCCGTTTAATCCGGTGCAAGGACTGTTTGACGGAGGCCCCACAGCCAGACAAACGGCGAGGATCAGCGACACCGCATTTTTTGCGGAAAATCAGTTTGCCGTGATTGACTCGCTTAAAATCTTAGCCGGCATACGCTACGATTTGATTCATCTGGACCGTGATCGGTTTAACACCGCAGGCGAGTTGAATTCGACGGCAAGTTTTACGCAAAATTTTTATCCACTCACCTGGCGGGCCGGTGTGGTCTACGACGTGCTACCCCAGATGACGTTGTACGGGCAATATGCGACAGCCGCTGATCCGGTCGCGGGCAGTCTCTTTTCTCTGAGCACGGCCCAACGGTTTACCATGGCGACAGGGGACCAGTGGGAGGTGGGAGTCAAAGGACAGTTGTGGGAAAACCGGGTGGAATTTACCGTTGCCTATTTCGATATTGTGCGCAAGAACATCTTGACGCAAATCTCGCAGACGGAAGCTGCCAACGTCGGCAAGCAATCTTCCAAGGGGATCGAAATTGAAGTGGCCGGGAAACTGACGTACGCGTGGCGGGTTCAAGGAAACGTGACGTTTCTTTCAGCGAAGTTTGACAAATTTTCGCAGTCGTCCGGCGGAAATGTGGTATCCCGTAACGGGAACCGTCCCCCCGAAGTCCCACAAACCGTGGCCAATCTTTGGTCCATCTATCGTTTGCCGATGGCTATTCCGTTCGATGTCGGCGCGTCTTGGCGCTACGTCGGAGACCGGTACATTGATAACGCCAACAGCATACGGCTGAAGGCCTATATGACTGCGGATGCCTGGCTATCGCTGGGCTATAAGCAATTCTCGCTGACGCTAAGGGGACGAAACCTGTTTGATAAGACTTATGCGATCTGGGGATCCCAATTTTATCCAGACCAGGCCTTAATCGGTGCCCCGCGGACCTATGAATTGAGACTCACGGCACGGTTCTGAGACACCCATTCATGACAGGAGATACACCATCAAGGTGTCCGGACCAGATCAGAGAAGGATGCACTCTATGAGCCAGGGGAGAGTTGGCGCTCGTGTAGTCACCAGGGTGTTGTCAGGAGGACATTTCCTGCGCCGTCAGGCGAATCGGCGCAAATTGTGGCTTAAGGTGCATCTCTACTTGGGAATGTCTGTCGGGATGATGCTGGTGTTGATCGGGCTGACGGGTAGCATCCTGGTGTTTCACCACGAGATCGATGAATGGTTGAACCCCAGTTTGTTGCGAGTTGATCCGCCAGCGGGCCAGCCGTCAGCTTACCGGCCGGTCGATGAAATCGTGGATGCCGCGATTCGGGCCATGCCGGAAGGGTCCAGGTTGACATACGGCGAGTACCCCAGAAATGACGCCGTGGCCTACCAATGGCATTTCTCGGTGCCAGGAGTTCTTGATCCTCAAACCCGAATAGATTTTTCGTTGCATCATGTTTTCGTCGACCCCTACACGGCCAATGTCACCGGCTCCCGCCTGGTCCGACCTGCCGGGCTCGGGGGGGCCTTTCCCCGTACCTTCATTGGATTCGTCTTTGCCCTGCACTATGCTTTGTTGCTGCCACGGGGAGGGGATCCCGCGTTCGGGGATACCGTCGTTTCCATTAGCGCGATGATGTTGATAGTTTCTCTTGTAACCGGTGTGTATCTCTGGTGGCCGAGAGGAAAAGAATGGGCAAACGCGTTGACGATCAAAGGACATGCCCACATCCGGCGATTGACGTTCGATCTGCATAGGGTCACGGGTGTCTGCTTTGGCGTGGTGTTGCTGGCGATGTTTATTTCCGGTGTTTATTTGAATCTTAGGGGACCTTTTAACACCCTGATCGGGTTTTTCTCCCCGGTAATCGACCGCTATGCAGTGCAATCGCAGATCGTCCCCAATGGTCACCCCATTTCTTTAGGCGAGGCGATGCGCATTGTGCAAGAACGATATCCCCAAGGGCGTATGGACTGGTTATATTTTCCACGAACACCGGCGGGAACCTATATGATTTGTCATCGAGACATTGAAGGAATCAGTCTTGTCCTGACGAGGCGTTGCGTGGTTGTGGATCAATACAACGGGGCCATTCGCCATGTCCAAACTCCCGAGAGCGGCACGGGCGGCGAATACTTCATCCAATGGCAGTGGCCCGTTCACAGCGGACAGGTATTCGGAATGCCCGGACGGCTGATTGTGGTGGCCTCTGGTCTTATTTGCCCACTGCTCTTCGGCACGGGGGGATATCTCTGGTGGCGTAAACGCACGAAGCGCTCGAGGAGTGGTGCCTCATTTGACCAGCCAGATGGGTAGACAATGAAAAGGTCGCAGCATGCGTATGGAATGCCTTCGACAGCTCCTTGCACGGAGCGATACCTGCCGATCTGGGGGAATGACCATAATCATACCTCCAGCTCGAGCGATCCCTCTTTGATTTGAAGGAATGGCTCCCTCTCAAACGGGTGCGGGTCTTTTGGTTCTTGCTTGAAAGATCGCCTCGCTTAGGAAGTATTTCAGTCGATGGACCTTGACCGATATGACGGCTTCATTCATTTCGTGCTGTGGATAGAATCCTCCATTCTCGAATATGTTGGGTTAGGGATATTGCGAAGGCACATAAAAGTTTAATGGATTCATCGCCTGGTAGCTGACGTTTGGGCCCATTCCCGCCTCGGGATCGACAAATCCACCGGCCATTCCGGTTTCGTGCCACGTGAATGCAGACGTGGCGGTAGGATCACTATTGAATTGATGGACTCGTTTGACGAATGTCCGTCTGGCAGCTTCAATCCGGTCAATTTCCTCGTCCGTACCGTATACGACAAAGGGTGGATACGAACGGCAGGAATCGATGGCCGC
>JAUIKP010000152.1 GCA_030430725.1 Nitrospiria bacterium | reverse complement strand
TGGGGGTTCAAGTGGATGTCCGCCCCTTTCTCTTTGATATGCCGCATGAGTTCGCCAAAGCGGATCTCATCATTTGTCGGGCCGGGGCCAGCACCTTGGCGGAATTATCTGCATATGGAAAAGTCGGAGTCCTGATCCCGTTTCCCCAGGCGACCCACAATCATCAGGAAATGAATGCCAGGTCCATGGAAGCCGCCGGAGCGGCTCGAGTGCTCTTGCAATCCGAACTCACCGGGCAGCGGCTGGCAGAAGAAATTGAACGATGGATGTTGGATATTCCCCACCTACAGGAAATGGCACGACAGAGTTGGGTGCTCAGGAAAGTCAACGCCACAGAGCAGATGGTGAAAGAATGCCTCTCTTTGGTGGGGCATCCGGTTGCATCGTGATGGCACATGCATGATGAGGAAATCTAGCTCAAGGGATAAACACATAAAAGAGTCATAGTGGAAACCATTGCCTGAACTATTCAATCTTTAATGAGGAGGGACTCTTGCAGGGAATGAAGAGTATGTCCTGTCAGGACCACGTCTGGAAGATCCCAAATGGTCGCCGTGTCCTACGAGGGCCTCATAATGAAGTCGCGAGCCCTGTAGGCCGAGTCGGTTTTGAGTCTAGATCTCCAGACTTTCAGGTCATGCGTCCCAAGCGGTGGGGGCATCAAGTGACCGTTTTCGGTGATCCTCCCTTCAACCCTGGAAGTCTAAAACATTATGTTTCGAAAAATTCAACACATTCATTTGGTCGGTATCGGGGGAAGCGGGATGAGTGGCATCGCAGAGGTGCTCCTCACGTTAGGGTATAAGGTGACCGGCTCCGATGTGGGGTCGTCTGACACGATCCGCCGGTTAGAGGAATTAGGGGGCACGGTGTTTATCGGGCATCAGGAATCGAATGTGGAAGGGGCGCAAGTGGTGGTGGTGTCGTCGGCCATTGCCGGGTCCAATCCGGAAATTCGTGCGGCCAGGGCCAAGGTGATCCCGGTCATTCCACGAGCGGAGATGCTGGCAGAGCTGATGCGATTGAAGTACGGCATTGCCATCGCCGGCGCTCATGGAAAAACCACCACGACGTCAATGGTCGCCTCGATTCTTGCGCAAGCCGGCCTCGACCCCACATTCGTGATTGGGGGCAAGGTGAATGCTATGGGTACCCATGCCCGATTGGGCCGGAGTGATCTGCTGATTGCGGAAGCCGACGAGAGTGACGGGTCGTTTCTGCGGTTGTCACCTTCCATCGTGGTCGTGACGAATATCGACCGTGAGCACCTCGATCATTATGGAAACATGGAAGGTCTTCAAGAGGCGTTTTTAGAATTTATCAATAAGATTCCTTTCTACGGCGTGGCGATTGTGTGTGCCGATGATCCCTGGATTCGCAAGCTCCTGCCTCGGGTGGTGAAGCGATATCACACCTATGGAATGAGTGATTTTTCCGGTGTGCTGACTTCTGATCTGTTTGCAACCGATATTGAAACGAAAACCATGGGCGTGGAATTTCGGGCCCATTACCGGGATCAAAAGCTTGGGCCTTTCCGTATTCGTATTCCGGGTGTGCATAACGTGGCCAATGCGCTAGCGGCCATCGGGGTGGCATTGGAATTGGATGTGCCGGTGGATTTGATCCGGGCAGGGTTGGCGGCCTTTGCAGGAGTCGAGCGGCGGTTCCAGATTCGTGGGGAAAAAAACGGCATCGTGGTGGTGGACGACTATGGACACCATCCTACCGAGATTCGTGCCACCTTGGCGGCTGCGCGGGCCGCGTGGCAGCGCCCGCTGATCGTGGTGTTTCAACCACATCGGTTTTCAAGAACCAGGGACCTTGCCGACGACTTTGCCAAGGCGTTTGAACAGGCGGATCGCGTGTATGTCATGGATATCTATCCGGCCGGTGAGGCGCCGATTCCCGGGATCACCGGACAAATGATGGCCGACACCATTCGGGCGTCTGGTCATCCTTCTGTCCAATGGCTCAATCGTGATTCCGGTTTGATTTCCAAATTGTGTGAGGAGCTTCGTGAGGGCGATGTGCTGTTGACCCTGGGAGCGGGGGATGTCTGGAAAGTCGGAACTGATTTGTTGGAATCGTTGTAATCACATACGGAGAGTCATGGAAATCGAAGGTTGTAACAATGAAGACCGGCCGGCCGAAAGTGACAGCGAAACGGCTTCAGCGAGCCGTGCAGCATGTGCAAGGAGAAGTCCACTGGAACGAATCTCTGTTGCCTCTTCTTTCGTTGCAGGTGGGAGGTCCGGCGGATGTGCTGGTCTTCCCATTGGATGTGGAAGACGTCATTCGCGTAATCGTCGGGGCTCGAACAGAAGGGATTCCTTTCGTGGTATTAGGGGGGACCAATGTCGTCGTTCGCGATAAAGGCATTCGAGGCATTGTCATGCAATTGAAACACTTAACCGGGATACATGAAGAAGCCGGTCACGTGGTGTATGCCCAGGCGGGAGTCCGGTTGCCCAAGTTAATGCAATTTGCGGTGGGGCATCATCTGTCCGGAATGGAGTGGGCGGCAGGAATTCCGGGAACCGTCGGCGGGGGGGTGGTGATGAATGCCGGGACGCAGTTGGGGGAAATGCAGGAGGTCTTGCATGCCGTGGATTTGGTGAATCTTCGTGGACATCGCGTACGAGTCGAGGCTTCCAACATGTCATTTGCCTATCGGAAGGCGACGCTCCCCAAAGGTATCGTCGTGGGTGCGTGGGTTCAGTTAGCGCTTTCGGATAAAGAGCAGGTTGAGACAAAAACCAAAACCTATCTGCAGTACCGGAGGGAGACCCAACCGTTAACCCTTCCCAATGCCGGATCCGTGTTTAAAAATCCGCCGGGAGATTCTGCCGGACGGTTAGTTGAAGCGGCAGGATTAAAGGGCGTGCGGGTTGGGGATGCTGAAATTTCGACCAAACATGCCAATTTTATTGTGAATAGAGGAGCGGCTACCGCCGGCCAAGTCTTAGCATTGATTCGAAAAGTCCGGCTAGCCGTGGCCAAAAAGTTTGGCGTCCGTCTTCAGCTTGAATGGAAAATTATTGGAGAATCGTAGAGATGTCAGATTGGGTGGTGGTGCCGAAGAGACGTAGTCAGAGTGAAAGGCTGATCACAAGGTGAAGACACAAGGAATGATGACACAGAAATCTTTGCGAGTCGGTGTGCTAATGGGTGGATCTTCGGCTGAAAGAGAGATTTCGCTTAAGACGGGGCGTTCCATCTGTGATGCGTTGAAACGACGTGGATATACGGTGATCCCCATCGAAGTCGATGCCTCATTGCCGCATCAGATTCGGGCAAAGAAAATTTCGGTGGCCTTTCTGGCGTTGCATGGACCGGGAGGAGAAGATGGCACGGTTCAAGGGATGTTGGAAGTCATGGGGATGCCGTATACCGGATCGGGCGTCAGTGCGAGTGCCGTCTGCATGAACAAGGGATTGACGCGTGTGGTCCTTCAGGCTGCCAAGGTACCCGTCCCGCCAGGCATGACCCTATCCGGGAAAATGATCCCGGCTCGTCCACCTCTCAACTTAGGCATGCCTGTGGTGGTGAAGCCTTGTGCGGAGGGGTCCACGTTTGGTGTCTCAATTGTTCGCAAACCATCTCAATGGAAGGAGGCCTTGCAAGAAGCTTATCGATATGGAGAGCAGTTGGTGGTGGAAAAATATATTCCGGGCAGGGAAGTGGCGGTGGGGGTATTTGGCAACGAGGTCTTACCCGGCGTAGAAATCATCGTTCCCGGGGGATTTTATGATTTTACGGCCAAATATGGAAAGGCGGCAACTCGTTATGTGTGTCCGGCTTCGCTTTCTTCAAAACTGGAAACCGCTCTCCGTGAGTACAGCGTTCGTGCCTATCAGGCGTTAGGGTGTCGCGGGGCCGCTCGAGTCGATTTTCGCATTCATACCAATGGACGTCCGTATATTCTCGAATTGAACACCATTCCCGGTATGACTGAACGGAGTTTGCTTCCCATGGCAGCGGCACAGATCGGGTGGGACTATGATGAGCTGGTTGAACGGATATTACGTGAGGCTCTACCGAAAAAGATCGGAGGGTCTTCAGGTCAAATGAGAAGCACCAGGAGTTCTACGTCATGATACCGGGAGAATCCCTTCACACGAAACGGCCTCGAAAAAACCGGCCACTGAAAAAAACCGGTGGACCGAAGAAAGGGAAGGCGTCATCGACAGCCTCGCGGGTCCGGCGTGTCGTGATCGGAGGTGTCCTGGCCTGTCTAATCGTGGTGGTTGTCGTAGGAGGGCGTCAGGTGTTGCGGTGGGCGGATGAGTGGACGGAAATTCAACAGATCACGGTTGTGGGCTTGGATCGAGTGACGCGCGATGAAATTTTGACGAAGCTGGATTTGGCGCCACAGACCAGTTTGTTCTCTGTGGACTCAGAGTTGCTCGCGAACCGCTTGGAATCGCATCCTTGGATTGGGTCGGTTGCCTTTGAGCGGGTGTTGCCCCATTCACTGGTGATCCAGGTGACTGAGCGTCAGCCTGCAGCGGTGTTTGCATCACCAAACGAACCCTATTATCTGGATGCAGAAGGGTATCTGTTGCCGAAAGGGAAGGTGCAGACGAAAACGACATTACCTATCGTTGATGGGGTGACCTCCACATTTATGACACAACATCAAGCCGAAGGCCATCGACGCGCTAAGCAGGGTATTCACATTGCCGAGTTGCTATCTCAGCAGTTTTCGGGCAGACCGCGGATTGATGTGTCTCAACCTCATACGACGATCGTGGATCTTCCCAATGTCCGGTTTCAATTCGGGCGTGAGGTGGAGGATCAGTGGGAACGATTTTTGGTGTTGTATCCCACCGTGAAGGAGAAAATTGAAGGTCGGTCGCAAGAAGTGGATTTGCGATTTGCTCAAAAAGTCATTTTTCGCAAGAGGACACTATAGGACATGCCCAAAAAAGAACACATCGTCGTGGGGCTGGACATCGGGACAACCAAAATTTGCGCGGTGGTGGGTGAAATTCAGGATGATCACTCCATTCATGTGATCGGGGTGGGCTCACATCGTTCGAACGGATTGAGAAAAGGCATGGTCGTCAACATGGACAGTACGGTGGAGTCCATCAAACGGGCCGTGGAGGAAGCAGAATTGATGTCGGCGGTCCAAATCAACTCGGTGTATACAGGGATTGCGGGAAGCCATATCGGGAGTGAAAGTGCGCAAGGCGTGGTGGCCTTAAAAAAACGAGAAGTGACCAAGGCGGATGTCCGTCGGGCGGTCGATACCGCACGAGCCTGCGCCGTGCCGGCTCCAGACCGCCAAATTCTTCATGTGCTCCCCCGGGAATTTATTGTGGATGATCAGGAAGGGATTCGCGATCCATTGGGTATTGCGGGATCACGGTTGGAAGTCGATGTGCACATTGTGACCGGTGCGGTCACCTCGGCACAAAATCTTATCCGGTGTGTCAGCCGGGCGGGATTGGATGTCGTCGATATTGTGTTACAGCCATTAGCCTCCAGCGCGGCCGTGCTGACCCATGAGGAGAAAGACCTGGGGGTCGTGATGGTGGATATCGGGGGAGGTACCACCGATATCGCGATTTTTGTCGAGGGATGTATTAGGCACTCGGCGGTGCTTCCCATCGGGGGGAGCCATCTCACCGGGGATCTGGCAATGGGACTGAAAACCGCGCCGGAGGAGGCGGAAAAAATAAAACTGAAATACGGGGTGGCCAGTAGTTTCTTGGTGAATGAGGACGAAGGGATTGAAGTGCCGAGTGTCGGAGGACGGCCGCCTCGGGTCATGCCTCGAGCGTTGGTGGCGCAAATTCTTTCTCCACGGGTGGAAGAAATGTTCGAACTCGTGCTCCGTGAAATCCGTCGTGCCGGGTATGACGGGATGTTGGTAGCCGGGGGTGTGTTGACGGGGGGAACCTCCTTACTGCCGGGCATGGCCGAAGTGGCGGAACAGGTGCTTAATCTGTCGGTGCGGTTAGGGAGGCCAATCGGGGTGGAAGGGTTACGGGAAATAGTCAGTAACCCAAGCTACTCGACGGCTGTGGGGCTCATCGTCCATTCGGTGAGTCATGAAAATGAGTTTGAACTTGTGGGGCCGGGAGCCGGCAAAGGCAAAAAATCCGGGCGATGGGCCGGTGGTCTGGTCGGTAAAATGAAGGGGTGGATCATGAACTTTTTTTAAATCATGACAAGAAAGGAGGATCATGGATCCGTGCCTGCTTCGTGAGCCAAGATGAGTCATCAATTAATTGTCCCCATGGGCTACGAGGGGAGTGGTAGAAAGGAGGAGTCGTATGTTTTCACTGTCTGATGAGGAGCAATCGGTTATTAACATCAAAGTGGTCGGTGTCGGAGGTGCCGGGTGCAACGCCGTGAATACGATGATTGAAGCCGGCTTAAGCCGGGTAGAATTTGTCGTGGCCAATACCGATTTACAAGCCCTGGGTCGCTCGCTCGCGTCGTACAAAATCCAATTGGGTCCTGAGCGGACGCGTGGGTTAGGAGCAGGAGCCAAGCCGGATGTGGGGAAAGAATCCGCAATGGAAAGTGAACACCAGATCCGTGAGGCTTTGGAGGGGTCGGATATGGTCTTTGTCACGGCAGGAATGGGTGGGGGAACGGGAACAGGTGGTGCTCCCGTTGCAGCAAAAATTGCCAAAGAGTTGGGCATTCTCACGGTGGGGGTGGTGACCAAACCCTTCCAATATGAAGGAAACCGGCGGACCAGCTTTGCGGAAGAAGGGATTCGTGAATTAAAGAAGTACGTGGATTCCCTCTTGATCATCCCCAATCAGAAACTTTTGGGAATGGTTGATAAAAGTACGCCGCTTGTAGAGGCGTTTAAGATTGCGGATGATGTGTTGCGTCAGGCTATTCAGGGTATTTCGGATGTCATTACCACTCCGGGCTTGGTCAATGTGGATTTTGCCGATGTACGGACGGTCATGGGCTATTCCGGACGAGCGGTGATGGGAATGGGAACGGGTCGGGGTTCGACGCGAGCAGGCGATGCGGCCAGACAAGCCATTGCCAGCCCCTTGCTGGAAGATGGAAGCGTGGAAGGGGCAAGAGGGTTGTTGTTGAATATTACCGGCGGCCCCAACCTCACGTTGTATGAAGTGAACGAAGCCTCCAATATTGCCCGAGAAGCGGCGGATCCTCAAGCGAATATCATCGTGGGTCAGGTCATTAACCCTGAACTAGGGGATGAATTGACTGTGACGGTTATTGCCACAGGATTCGAACAGACCGAGTCGGTCATGCGATTTTCCAATGCCCATCAGCCGACCCTTGTGGTAGAGCCCGTTAAAAAACCGGCATTGGTGGCTGTGCCTGCGGAAAATGGGGCTAGCAACGGTTCTGAGGATCTCGACCGGCCCACCTACATGCGACGACAGGCAGCTGCCAAGCCGGTTCCTGAAAAGACCAGCCTGTTGGTGGAT